>JAATGI010000098.1 GCA_015654725.1 Rhodospirillales bacterium | reverse complement strand
GGGACCCACCGCCGCGCGCTCGAAGCCGGCGTGCGCTTTTCCGGCTGCACCGTGCATTTAGTGCGCGCAGACCTCGATCACGGGCCGATCCTCGCGCAAGCCGCCGTGCCGGTGCTGCCGGACGACAGCGAGGAGACGCTGGCGGCGCGCGTATTGGCGGCCGAGCATCGGCTCTATCCGTTAGCGCTGCGTCTGATCGCCGAGGGCCGGGTGAAGGTCGTCGACGAAACGGTCGCGATCGACCGGCCGGGCACGCCGCCGGAGACGGTTATTTACCCGGTCGGCTAGAAGAACCGGCGCTTGCCAAGCGGCGCGGCTTTGCTATACCTCTCCGCGCAAAAATTCTGCGGGGATATCGGATGGCCGTCGATCAGGAATTGGAGCAACATTTATCGACCTGGCGGGGCTTCACCAAGCTCGTCAAATGGACGATCGCGCTGGTGGTTATCGTGATTGTCCTGCTCGCCCTCATTACGCTCTGACAGCCCCGTCAGGGGCATATTTCGCTGCCGGCGAAAAAGAAGGCGATTTCGTTGCGCGCCGTCTCGGCCGAATCGGAGCCGTGAACCGAGTTGGCCTCGATCGATACGGCGAAATCCTTGCGGATGGTGCCGGGCGCGGCGTTGGCGGGATTAGTGGCGCCCATGATCTCGCGATTGAGCGCGACCGCGTTGTCGCCCTCCAACACCTGAATCACCACCGGGCCCGAAATCATGAATTTGACCAGGTCGGCGAAGAACGGCCGTTCGCGATGGACGGCGTAGAAATCCTCGGCCTGCGCCCGGCTCAGCCGCACGCGCTTCTGGGCGACGATGCGAATGCCGCGATCCTCGAACCGGGCATTGATCTTGCCGGTCAGATTGCGGCGGGTGGCGTCGGGCTTGATGATCGACAGAGTCCGTTCAACGGCCATGATGGCGAGATTTCCCAAGCGAATGATTGCGGCGCGGTTATAGCGGCGACGCCGCACGGCATCAATCCTCGGTTTTCTTCTCCCAGCCGCGCTCGGTCTGCTGCCAATAGGTAAGGGCGTGGCCCGCCGCCTTGGCCTCGCTCCAGCGTCGGCGCGCGGCCGCGACCGCCGCCTCGTCGTTGCCGTCGAAAATATCGAAGCAGCGCGCGTAATGCGCCGGGTCGGCCGAGGCGCCGTCGACCAGCATGGCGAGGCTGGCGCCGTTCGGATTCTCGTCGGCGCTGGCAAGCCAGATCGGCTGCGACGCGGCGTTGCCGTCGCGGGCGCTGCCATGCGGCAGGAAGCTCGCCTCGTCGTAGGTCCATAACAGCGCGTTCAAATACTCGACCCGCTCGGGCGAGCCGGCGATGACGACGACGCGCTGGCCGCCGGCAACCGCGCGCTCCAATAATTTCGGCAGCGCCCGGTCGAGCGGCATGGTGCGCAAATGATAGAAGCCGATCTCGGACATTAGATTTTGAGCATGTTCTTATCCGAAAACCGGCGACTACTTTGCGGGAACATGCGCTAACTTTCGTAGTGGTCGGCGATCAGCCGGTCCAAGAGCCGCAGGCCAAAGGCCGTCGCGCCCTTGGGCACGGTCGCCGTGTCCTTTTTCGACCAGGTCGTGCCTGCGATGTCGAGATGCGC
This sequence comes from Rhodospirillales bacterium, assembly GCA_015654725.1. GTDB lineage: Bacteria > Pseudomonadota > Alphaproteobacteria > ATCC43930 > CGMCC-115725 > JAATGI01. The sequence goes on along the minus strand of JAATGI010000098.1, from coordinate 7,898 downwards.
CCATGGCACGTCGTTGACGAAGCGCTTCAGGAATTGCGCCGCCGTGATGCTGCCGGCGTCACGGCCGCCGCTGATATTCTTGATGTCGGCGGCGTCGCTATCCATCAGGCGATCGTAGGCATCGTTGAGCGGCATGCGCCACAATTTCTCGCCGACCGCCTCGCCCGCCGCGATCAACTGTTTCGCGAGCTTATCGTCGGTGCTGTACATGCCGGCATATTCGCTGCCCAAGGCGATAATGATGGCGCCGGTCAAGGTCGCGAGATCGATCATGAAGCGCGGCTTGAAGCGGTCCTGGCAGTACCACAGCGCGTCCGCGAGAACGAGCCGGCCCTCGGCATCTGTGTTGAGCACCTCGATGGTCTGACCCGACATCGAGGTGACGATGTCGCCGGGGCGCTGGGCGTTGCCGCCCGGCATGTTCTCGACCAGGCCGCCGATGCCGACGGCGTTGACCTTGGCCTTGCGGCCGGCGAGCGCCTTCATCAGGCCGATCACCACCCCGGAGCCGGCCATGTCCCATTTCATATCCTCCATGCCGCCGGCCGGCTTGATCGAAATGCCGCCGGTATCAAAGGTGACACCCTTGCCGACAAAGGCCACCGGACGCTGATCCTTGGCATCGGGCGCGCCCTTCCATTGCATCACCACGAGGCGCGGCGGCCGCTCGCTGCCCTGGCCGACGCCCAACAGCGCGCCCATGCCGAGCTTCTTCATCTCCTTGCGGGTCAGGACCTCGACCTCGACGCCCAATTCCTCGAGGCCGCGGGCCTGATCCGCCAGCGTTTCGGGATAGATGACATTGGCCGGCTCGGAGACGATGTCGCGGGTGAGGAACACCGCTTCGACGATCTTGTCGAGGGTGGCGAATTTCTTCTTCGCCTCGTTCGCGCCGGCGACCGCGATGGTCAAGGTTTTCAGACTCGGCTTTTGCTCCGGCTTTTCCTTGGTGCGGTATTTATCGAAGCGGTAGCCGCGCAGGCGGGCGCCGTAGGCCAACTCCGCGGCGGCGGTGGCGGGATCGATCTTGACGCCATCGCCGGCATCGATGGCGACCTGCGCCGCGGTTTCGCCGGCGCCGTCCAGGAGGGCGACGATCTTGCCGCCGGCGTTCTGAAAGCCGAGCGCGTCGAGCGAAGCGGGCTTGCCGAGACCGATCAAGAGCACGCGCGCCACATCGAGCCCGGCGGGAGCCAGGACGGCGAGCGAATCGTCTTTGCGGCCCTTGAACTTGCTCACCGACAACGCCCGCGTCAGCGTGCCGTTGCATTGGCGATCGAGTTCAACCGCGCTCGGCGTGAGTTTCCGGTCCTCGAACACGCCGACGACGGCGGTTCCCGATTTCGGCGCTGACGGCTCGGCAAAAACGATTTTCATGGTTTCCTCGCAACGCGATGGCTAGGCGAGCGATAGAGCCACAAGCACGGCTTGTGTCAATCCCGGCGCGCGGCGGCGATTTCGCCCCGTCGCCTCGCGCGACGCCTTCCCTAATCCGGCGGTACCGGGGATAATCTCGAAATGTCGGCGATCACGCGCTACGTCCTGCGCCAAACCCTGGTGGTCATGCTGTTCGTGACGCTCGCTTTCACGGCGGCGATTTGGCTCGTGCAGGCGCTGCGCCTGATCGACTTGATCGTCAATCACGGCTTGTCGACCGGCCTGTTTCTCTATCTCGCGCTCCTGCTGCTGCCGCGGTTCATCGACGCCGTGCTGCCGGTGGCGGTCTTTATCGCGGTTCTTTTCGTCTATAACAAGTTGACTACGGAAAGCGAGCTGGTGGTGATGCGCGCCGCCGGCGTGAGTCAAATCGAGCTGGCGCGGCCGGCTTTGCTCGCCGGCGGCATCGCGATGGTCGTCCTGTTGTCGATCTCCGCCTATTTCGTGCCGGCGTCCAACCGCGCCTTCAAGGATCTGCAATTCGACATCCGCAACAAGCTGGTGTCGATCCTGTTGCAGGAAGGGACGTTCAACACGATTTCGGACAGTGTCACGATCTATGTCCGCGGGCGCGACAGCACCGGCGATCTCTCCGGCATCGTGATCTACGATTCGCGCGATCGCGCCAAGCCGATCATGATCGTGGCCGAGCGCGGCGCGTTCGTCGACACCGCGCAAGGCCCGCGGCTGTTGCTGGTCAAGGGCAGCCGGCAAGCCTACGAGAACGACTCCAACCGCTTGTCGGTGTTGACCTTCGATCAATACACGCTCGATCTCTCGCTCTACCGCGACGCGCCCGGCGTTCGCAATCGCCAGCCCGACGAGCTTTATCTGCCTCAACTCTTGGGCCAGGAGCCCGGCCAGCGCCCGCCGAGCGAGGACGGGCGGTTGATCGAGTTCAATCTGCGTCTTCTCAACCCGCTGACGGCGCTGGCCTTCGCCGCGATTCCGATCGCTTGTCTTCTGACCGGCGAATTCAATCGGCGCGGCCAGGCGATTCGTGTTCTTGTCGCCATCATGATCGGATTCTTCTTCGAGGCGGTGGATTTCGGCCTCAAGAACATGTTGGGACGGCACCTCGTGATGATGGTTCCGCTTTACATCAACGTGCTGGCGCCGCTCGCGGTCGCGTATTGGCTGCTATGGGCGCGCGGCCCCCGGGAGTCGCGGGGGCGCGGGCGCGTCCCGGCCTAGGACATCGCGATGACTCCGGGAAAGACGCTGACCCTGTACATCGCCGCGCGCTTCCTCGCCTGGTGCGCCGGCGTATTCGGCGCGATGGTGTTCATCGTTTTTCTGCTCGACTATATCGAGCTCATCCGGCGCGGCGTCGAGCGGCCCGATGCGACGATGCTCGTGCTGCTGCAGTTGGCGGCGCTGAAGCAGCCGCAAATGGCGGAACAGATCATGCCGTTCGCGATCCTGTTCGGGACGATGATGCTGTTCTGGCAAATGACGCGATCGAACGAGCTGGTGGTCGCGCGCGCGGCGGGGGTTTCGGCCTGGCAGTTTTTGGCGCCGGCGGTCGCGACCGCGTTCGCGGTCGGCGTTTTCTCGATCACCGTGTTCAACCCGATCGCCGCGATCACCCAGGCGCGCTACGAGAATCTGGAAAGCCGCATCCTTCATTCCAGCAGCGAACAGATGAGCTTCGCGCGTAGCGGCTTCTGGCTGCGCCAGAGCGACGAGACCGGGTCCGCCGCGGTCATCCATGCCAACCGCATGCGGATGGCAGACGCGAGGTTGGAAGGCGTGACCTTCCTCACCTACGTCAACGACACCCATTTGACCGGCCGGATCGACGCGAAGACCGCGGCGCTCGATAGCGGCAACTGGATCATCGCCGACGGTTTCCGCTGGGCGCCCGGGCTGCCGCAGGAGCCGTTTAAGCGGCTCGTGCTCTCGACCAATCTGACGCCGAGCAAGATTCAGGACGGCTTCGCCGCGCCCGAGACCATGTCGTTTTGGCAATTGCCGGGCTTCATCGCGTTGCTGGAAAGTTCGGGCTTTTCGGCGCAGCGCCACAGGCTCTATTTCGATGCCCTGCTGGCGCGGCCGTTCCTGTTGACGGCCATGGTGCTGCTGGCCGCGGTCTGCAGCCTTCGCATGCAGCGCCGCGGCGGCGTGACCCTGATGATCGCCGTCGGGATCGGCAGCGGCTTCGCGCTATATTTTTTCTCCGACGTGGTCTTCGCGCTGGGCCTCTCCGACGCGATCCCGGTCTCGCTCGCGGCGTGGATTCCGACCGGCGTCAGCTGGCTGGTGGGCGCGAGCCTGCTCTTCCATCTCGAGGATGGCTGAGGCGGAATGCGCCGTCTCGTCGCCGCGGCCTTGTCGCTGCTTCTGGCCGTCTTGCCGCTTCTGGCGCGAGGCGCGGTGACCGAACTGCGCCAGGGCGACACCCGCCAGCCTTATCTCGTGACCGCCGACGAGGTGCAATTCGATCAGGATCTCGGCCTGGTCGTCGCCAGGGGCCACGTCGAAGTCAGCCGGGGCGACGAAATTCTGCTGGCCGACACAGTGACCTACAACCAGCATACGGACACCGCCACCGCTTCCGGGCATATCAGCCTGCTGCAACCCGACGGCAACGTGATGTTCGCCGATTACGTCGAATTGCAGGACGATTTTAAGAACGGCTTCATCCGCGATATTCGCATCCTGATGACCGACCGCTCCCGGCTGGCCGGCAACACGGCGCGGCGCGTCAATGGCACGCGGACCGAGATCAGGCGCGGCGTCTATTCGCCGTGCGAATTGTGCAAGGCCGACCCGACGCGCCCGCCGGTGTGGCAGATTCGCGCCGAGCGGATCGTCGACGACCAGGAGACCGAAAGGGTCGAATACCGTGACGCGGTCATGGAAATCGACGGCGTCCCGGTGCTGTGGCTGCCCTATTTCTCGCATCCCGATCCGTCGGTCAAACGGGCTACCGGATTTCTGCCGCCGACATTCGGCTCGTCCCAATCGCTCGGCGCCTTCACCGAAATCCCGTTCTTTTGGGTGATCGGTCCCGACAAGGACCTGACCTTCACGCCGATGATCACGACCGCGGCCGGCGAGGTATTCGACGGCAAATATCGCCAGCGCTTCGATAACGGCGTGCTCAATATCGACGGCAGCATCGGCCTCGGCACCCCGCGTGTCGATCTCGGCGCCCAAGACCAAAGCATCACGAGCGGCGGGGTGCGCGGCCATGTGTTCGCCGACGGCGAGTTCGATCTCGATGACGATTGGCGCGCGACCTTCAATGTTCAGCGCTCCACCGACATGACCTACCTGCTGCGCTATCGCCTCGCCGAGCCGCCGGACTTTCTCACCAGCTCGGCCATGCTCGAGAATTTTCAGCCCGACAGCTATGCCAGCATCAGCGCCTGGGGCTTCCAAAGCCTGTGGCCGGGCGTCTCCGACCGCAGCCAGCCCTTCGCAGCGCCGCTGCTCGATTATATCTGGGTGACTCAGCCCCCCGGCGTCGGCGGACAGCTGACCGTCGTCGGCAACGCGCTCGATCTGGTACGCCTTTCCGGCGTCGACGAGCGCCGGATTTCGATGGGATCGTCATGGCAGCGGTCGCTCGACGGCCTGATCGGCGACCGCTTCGACCTGACCGCGAGCTTACGCGGCGACGGCTACTATTCGAGCGGCCTGCCGGATCAGAGTTCGGCCTCGGCGACGACGCTGAGCGCGGTCACGGGACGAATTTTCCCCCAGGCCTCGGTGACGTGGCGCTACCCGTGGGTGCGCAGAACCGCCGGCTACACCGAGCTCATCCAGCCGGTTATCATGGCCGTCGCCGCGCCGGACGCCGGCAATTTCAGCAAGATTCCAAACGAGGACAGCCAGGCCTTTGAATTCGACGATACCGACTTGTTCGTGCCGAACCGCTTTTCCGGTTTCGATCTCGTCGACACCGGGCAGCGGGTGGATTACGGGCTGCGCGGCGGCATTTTTTCCGATCGCGGCGGCGGCGTCCGCTTCCTCGTGGGACAAAGCTACGCGTTCCAGACCGACACCGAATTCATGCCGGGGTCCGGTCTCACCACCCGATTGTCGGACGTGGTCGGGCGCGTGACGGTGACGCCGTTCGAAGACCTCAACTTCATTTATCGGTTCCGTCTTGGGAACGACAATTTGGCGATGCGCACCCAGGAGCTGGCCGCCCAGTTCGGACCGCCCACGCTCAATCTCACGCTGAGTTATGCCGACCTCAGCGCCTTCGCCGATTACCCGTACTTGGTGCCGCGGCAAGAGGCCGGCGCGACCTTGGCGATCCAGCTCACGGATCGTTGGTTTTTCGATATCGAGGAACTGCGCGATTTCAACGAAGGCGTCAATCTCAGCTCGAGCGTCGGATTGACCTATCGCGGCGATTGTTTCTCGGTCAGCGCCTCGGTCAGCCAATCGCGCATCCAAATCGGGGACGTCAAGCCCGGCGCCGCGGCTCTTCTTACCGTGGTGTTCAGAAATCTGGGCGAGTTCGGGGTTCGCGCCGCGTCGTTCGATGATTAAAAACGTGTTATCCGTCTCGAGAACGACGCGGCGGCGAGACAAGCGCGCCGACTTGTGCTACCGCCTATTTTGGCAACCGATGGGAAGTCACGCAGTGCTGCCACGGATACGTTCCTTACTGGTGCTTATCGTACTCGCCGCGACGATCGGTTCGGCGGCCGCGCAGGAGACCAGCATCGCCGCGGTGGTCAACGACGACGTGATCACGACCGCCGATATCGAGGCCCGCGTAACGCTCCTGCTGCGCTCGTCGGGAATCCCGGACAATGACGATAACCGGCAACACCTGTCGGCGCGCGTGCTGCGGACGCTGATCGACGAGAAACTGCAAATGCAGGAGGCCAAACGCCTGAACGTCGCGGCGACGAAGGAAGAAATAAATCAGGCGCTGGGCCGGCTGGAGCAACAGAACAATTTGCCGAAAGGCGACCTCGATAAATTTCTCGATCGAGTCGGAATTCCGCGTTCCGCGTTGGTCGATCAGATCACGGTGGCGGTGACCTGGAGCAAACTGGTGCAAAGTCGCCTCTCGGAAGATGTCACGATCTCCGACCAAGAAGTCAACGAAACGCTGAAGCACGCCAAGGAGGCCTCCAACGTGCCGCTCAGCGCGGTGTCCGAGATTTTTCTCGCCATCGACACGCCGAGCCAGGAAGACGAGGTCAAGAAGCTGGCGGACCGTCTCGAGGACCAAATCCATGGCGGCGGCAGCTTTTCGGCGATCGCGCAGCAATTCTCGCAGTCGCCGACCGCGGCCGTCGGCGGTGATCTGGGTTGGATCAGCCCGAGCGACATCAGCCCGACGCTGAAGGCGGCGCTGGACGAGATGAAGCCGGGCGATTTGTCGCCGCCGATCCGCGCCGGCGGCGGGTACTATATTTTGGCGCTCGCCGATCGCCACTTGCCGGGCGAAGGCAGTTCCGAGGAAATCGAGCTTAGCCTGGTCGAGGCGGGCGCGGCGCTGCCGCCGCAAGCTCCCCCCGAATACCGCGCCAAGCTTGGCGCCGCGTTGCAGCAGGTGGCCGCGGTGAGCAACGATTGCGCGGCTTTCACGGCCGCCGCGCACAAGGCCGGACTGCCCTTTGTGCGCAACGCCGACCAGATCAAGGCCGGCACGCTGCCGCCGCCGATCCGCCGGCTGACTCTGGCGCTCGCCGTCGGCCAAGTGAGCAAGCCCTTCCCGGTCGAGGGCGGCGTCGGCATCGTGATGCTGTGCAGTCGCAAGGACGCGCCGGCGCCGAAATTGCCGACCGCCGACCAGATCCGCGACACCCTCGGGCGTGAACGCCTCGACGTTTTGGCGCGGCGCTATCTGCGCGATCTGCGGCGCGGCGCTTATGTGGATATCCGCGGATGACGGCACCGCTCGCGCTCACCATGGGTGAGCCGGCGGGCATCGGCGGCGAAATTGCCATGCGCGCCTGGCTCGCCCGCGGCGACCAAGCGATCCCGCCGTTTTTCGTGATCGACGATCCGCGCCGGCTCGAATTGCTGGCGACGAAGCTAGGCTGGCGGGTGCCGGTGGCGGAAACTGAGCCCGAGGGCGCGGCGGCGACCTTCGCCACCGCGTTGCCCGTGCTGCCCTTGACGCTCGCGCATAACGTCGAAGCGGGGAAGCCCGATCCGGCCAATGCCGGGGCGGTGATCGCTTCGATGTCGCGGGGCGTGGCTTTGGTCCGGGCCGGCCGCGCCACCGCCCTGGTGACCAACCCGATTCAGAAAGAGACGCTGTACGCAGCGGGTTTCGGCCATGCCGGCCATACCGAATTCCTGGCCGAGCTGGCCGGGGTACCGGTGGCGATGATGCTCGCCTGTCCGGGCTTGCGCGTCGTGCCGGTGACGATTCACGAGTCGCTGAAAGCGGCCATCGCCGAACTGACCGCCGACCGCATCGTCGCCGTGGGGCGCATTACCGCCGCCGCGCTGATGCGCGATTTCGGCATCGCGCGGCC
>JAATGI010000084.1 GCA_015654725.1 Rhodospirillales bacterium | reverse complement strand
CGGTCGGTCGAGGTGCCGAGATGGTATTTGACGTCGCCCGAACCCTGGACGTCGTCGGGATTGGCGGCGTTCCCTTGAAACTCTGAGAACAGCGCCGCGAACGGCTTGCCCATCATGTTGGTCAGCACATTGAGCCGCCCGCGATGCGGCATGCCGATCACCAACTCCTTCACGCCGAGCTGGCCGCCGCGCTTGATGACTTGTTCCAGCGCCGGGATCAGCGATTCGCCGCCTTCAAGGCCGAAGCGTTTGGTGCCGGTGTAACGCTTGTCGAGAAAACGCTCGAAGCCCTCGGCCACGGTGAGGCGGTCCAGGATCGCGCGTTTGCCCATCGTGGTGAATTCGGTCTGGTTGCGCGGCAGCTCGATGCGCTTCTGAATCCACTGGCGCTGCTCGAGCTCCTGGATGTGCATGTATTCGACACCGACATGGCCGCAATAAGTGGCGCGGCAGGCCTCGACGATCTGCCTCAAGGTCGCAGTCTCGAAGCCCAAAAGGCCGTTGATATAGATCGGCCGGTCCCAATCGGCTTCACCGAAGCCATAGGTCGCCGGATCGAGATCGGGGTGATAGGTGCGTCGGGCGAGACCGAGCGGATCGAGATCGGCGAGCAAATGGCCTTGCACGCGATAGGCGCGCACCAGCGCCACCGCGCGCAGCGAATCCAGCACCGTCTCGCGCGACGTCGCCGCCGGCTCGGCAATGGCGGCATGGCCGTTGGCAGGAGCCGCGCCGTTGGCTTCGGCCGCTTCGGCATGGCCGTTAGCGATGACCTGGCTGCGCTCGCGCGCCCAATCCGGCCCTTCAAGCTCTTTGAGGATCGCCGGCGCCTGCTCGGCGAGCTCGGCGAAAAAGCCGCGCCAGCTTGGATCGACCGAAGCCGGGTCCGCGAGATAGCGGGCATAAAGCTCGGCGATGAAGGTGGCGTTGGCGCCGTAAAGGAAACTGGTCTGTTCGAGTTGCGACATGGTTCCGGTTCGCCGCGACGGGCGCGGCCTAGCCTAAAGATGGTGACGGACGCCGTACAACCTAGCCTAGCAATGTTTATACTCGGCTAACGGATGGCGGTCGGCATGGCCCCATCTCATATATTCATATATGGGAAATAAGACGGTTTTCCGTCGCCGCCCGCCATGAGCAAATTCTAACCCGCCGCCTGAATTTTCTTGGTGGCGTCGAGCAACGACCGCACCGCCGCGACCGACTTGTCGAACTCGGCCTTTTCCGCCGGATTCATCTCGATCTCGACGATGCGCTCCACGCCCTTGGCGCCCAGCACCACCGGCACGCCGACATAGAGGTCATTGACGCCATATTGGCCGGACAGATAAGCGGCGCAGGGCAGCACCCGCTTCTTGTCGCGCAGAAAAGCCTCGGCCATCGCGATCGCCGCGGCTGCCGGCGCATAAAAGGCCGAGCCGGTCTTCAAGAGATTGACGATCTCGCCGCCGCCATCGCGGGTGCGCTGCACGATCTTCGCGAGCTTCTCTTGCGTGGTCCACCCCATCTTGACCAGATCGGGCAGCGGAATGCCGGCCACGGTCGAATAGCGCACCAGCGGCACCATGCTGTCGCCGTGCCCGCCCAAGACGAACGCCGTGACATCCTCGATCGAGACGTCGAATTCCTCGGCGAGGAAATAGCGGAACCGCGCGCTGTCGAGCACGCCGGCCATGCCCACGACGCGCTCATGCGGCAGGCCCGAGGCTTGCTGCATCACCCACACCATGACATCCAAGGGATTGGTGATGGTGATGACGAACGCCCCCGGGCAATGTTGCTTGATCGCCTCGCCGACGGTTTTCACCACCTTGGCGTTGATGCCGATGAGATCGTCGCGGCTCATGCCGGGCTTGCGCGGCACGCCCGCGGTGACGATCACGACATCGGCGCCGGCGATTACGGAATAATCGTTGCTGCCCGAAATTTCGGCGTCGAAGCCTTCGACCGGCGCGGCCTCGGCGATGTCGAGCGATTTGCCTTGCGGCACGCCTTCGACGACGTCGAACAGGACAATGTCGCCCAATTGTTTCAATCCCGCCAAAAGCGCCAGCGTGCCGCCGATCTGACCCGCGCCGATCAGCGCGATTTTCCTGCGTGCCATGGGAACCTCTTTGCCGGAGACGGGCGCGGGTGTAGCGCGAATTAACGAGCCGAGCAACCCGCGACAATCGCCATGCAAGATTCGCTCAAGTTCCGTTCAGTTCCTTTCGTCGTCCCTGCGAAAGCAGGGACCCAGAGCAAGAGACGCGCGATTCTCCTGGACCCCGGCTTTCACCGGGGTGACGGATGGGTATTCTAATTCAAGTGTTCTAGCCCCGCCGCGCGGCGATGTAATCGGCGCTTTGCATTTCATTGAGGCGCGAGATGGTGCGCTGGAACTCGAAGGCACCGTCGCCGCCGGGATAAAGCGCCTCGGGCGGCGCTTCGGCCGAGGCGATGATATTGCCATGCGCCTCGTAGAGTGTGTCGATGAAGGTGGTGAAGCGCCGCGCCTCGTTGCGCAACCGCCGGCTCATCACCGGAATCGCCTCGACGATCACGGTATGAAAGGCTTGGCACAGCGCCAGATAGTCGGGCGGACCGAGCGGCCGGGCGCATAACTCATCGAACCCGAACCAGGCCACCTCCTTCGCCGCGCGCGGCACCGCGAGCCGGTGGCCGAGCACTGTCAGTTCGGTGGGGCCGCCCTCGGCGCCCCCGGTCAAATCGGCGAAGGCGGTTTCGAGCGCGCGATGCGCGGCGCCCTCGGGGGCGATGAAATAGCTCTTGCGGCCGACGAAGCGTTGCAGCCGGTAATCGCGCCCGCCATCGAGCCGCACCACCTCCATGCGCTCCTTCAGCAGCGCGATGAACGGCAGGAAGCGGTCGCGTTGCAGCCCATCCTGATAAAGCTCGTCGGGCGCGCGGTTCGAGGTCGCCACCATCACGACTCCCGCGGCGAACAGCGCTTGAAACAGGCGGCCAAGGATCATCGCGTCGGCGATGTCGTCGACCTCCAACTCGTCGAAGCACAGCAGCGTCGCCCGTGACGCGATTTCCGCCGCCACCGGCGCGATCGGGTCGCCTTTCTCGGCGCGCCGGGCGTGGATGCGCTCATGCACTTCCTGCATGAAGGCGTAGAAATGAACCCGGCGCTTGGGTTCGACCGGCGCCGCGCCGAAAAACACATCCATCAGCATGGATTTGCCGCGTCCGACCGGGCCGCACAGATAAAGCCCTTTCGGCGGCGCGGCGGGCTTCGCCAAGCCCAGGCGCGCGCGCCAGCCGCCGTGATGGCGCGGCGGCTCATAGCCGCGCAAATCGTCGGCCAGACGGTCAAGCCGGCGCGCCGCTTCGTCCTGGCGCGGATCGGCGACCAGCTCGCCCGAAGCCTGACGCGAGCGATAGGCCGCGAACGGAGAGCTTCGATCGGGATCGGGAGCGACGGAGTGCATCGGCGGGAAGATCGTCCCCTATAACGGATTCGGCGGGCGAGGCAAAGGACGCGGATTGCGCTAAAATGAGGCAGGGAGAACGCCATGAAGTTCGGCTATTTCACGCTGTCGGACAACCGTTATGCGGGCAACACGCGCACGCCCGAGCAACATATCCGCGACATCTACCGCCAGGCGCTTCATGCCGAAACGGTGGGGCTCAACTCGGCCTGGATCGGCGAGCATCATTTCAATCTGCTCGGCGTGGTCTCGAGCCCGCAGATCATGCTGGCGCACCTCGCCGCCGCGACCACGCGCATCAAGCTCGCGCCCGCCGTGGTGGTGCTGCCGTTGCATCACCCGCTGCAAGTCGCGGAGGACTGGGCAATGCTCGATCTTCTCTCCGGCGGGCGGGTCGAATTCGCGGTCGGGCGCGGCTATGACCGGCTCGAATACGAGCCGTTGGAAGCGCGGTTTCAGGAATCGGCCGAGATTTTCGCCGAGGGTTTGGAGATTCTATGGCGGGCCTGGACCGAGCCCGGCAAATGGTCGCATCGCGGCGAATTCTACAACTTCTCGGATGTCGAGGTCCGGCCGCGGCCGCTGCAACAGCCGCTGCGCCCGATCATCGGCTGCTTCTCGCCGGTGTCGATGGCGCTCGCCGCGAAGCACGATTGGAACATCATTTTCGCGCCTTTCGCCGCGGCGATGGTGTTCGGCAGTTTGGCGCAGGCGGTGCAGGCCTATCGCGACGCCTGCGCCAAATACGGCCACGCTCCCCGCCGCGCGCTGTGCAGCTATTTCATCCATATCGCCGACACACCGGAGCAGGACCGTTTCGCTCGCGAGGCGCTATTGAGCTATCTGAAACAATGCGCGCTGCCGACCTTTCCCGACAATCCGGCGACCGTGCCGCCGACGATGAAATATTTCCTCGAGATCGTCGATATCTTGAAGACCATGAAGGTCGAAAACCTTGGCGGCCGCTCGATCCTCGCCGGCAGTCCGCAAAAAATCATCGACGAGCTCAAGGCCGTCGAGGCCGCCGGCATCAGCGAGGTGATTCTTTATTTCAATTATGGCCTCAAGCCCCACGACATGGTCATCGAGCAGATGGACCGCTTCGCCGCCGAGATCATGCCGGCCTTCGGCTAAGCCGAATTTCAGGCCGGGCGCGGGCGGCGGAAAGGCGTGCCCGCGGCGGCGAAATCGATCGCCAGCGCAACCAGCGCCATTCCCGCGCCGATGGCGTAAAGCCACGCATAGAGGCCGCCGCTCGCGACAAACAGGTAGGAATAAAAATAGCCGGCGGCGGCCTGGCCGATGGCGAAGGCCGTTGTCGCCGCCGCCCAGACCGTGCGCTGCCGGTCGGGGTCGGCCACCAATTCCTGCACCCGCCCCATCACGACCACCACGAGACCCGGCGTAAAGGCGCCGAGAAGGAAGGCCGAAACGCCGAGGACGATACCGTCATGCGAGACCACGACCAGCGCCACGGAAACCGCTTCGGCGCCAAGCGCCATGCGCAGGGTCGAGCCGAACCCGATCCGGTCGGCGATGCGGCCCAACGCGAGCGGCCCGACGATCGCGCCGACGCCGTAAATCACCCAGTACCAGCCGCCGACATCGATGCCGCGTCCCAATCCCCGAGCGATGAAATCGACCAGGAAAACCATATGCGGCACTTGCGCCGAGGCGTTGAGCGCATATTCGATCAGCAGCGCCAGGACGACGATTCCGCCCCAGCTTCG
>JAATGI010000238.1 GCA_015654725.1 Rhodospirillales bacterium | reverse complement strand
GAGCGGCGGGCCGAAGCCGGCCAAGTATTTTTCGTTGCCGGCGGCGGCGAGCGTCGCCAGCGTGCGGCCGTGAAACGAGCCGGCGCAGGCGACGAGCCGGTATTTCTCGGGATGGCCGGTCGCCGCCTGGTATTTGCGCGCCATCTTGATCGCGGCCTCGACCGCTTCGGCGCCCGAATTGCAGAAAAACACCGTGTCGGCGAAGGAATGCGCGATCAGCGTCGCGGCGACGCGCTTTTGGCCCTCGACCTCGAACAGGTTGGAGCAATGCCAGAGCTTTTGCGCCTGCTCGGTCAGCGCCTTGACGAGGCGTGGATTGGCGTGGCCGAGCGAGATCACGGCGACGCCGCTGGTGAAATCGAGATAGCGCCGGCCGTCAGTGGCGTAGAGATAAGGGCCTTCGCCCCGCTCGAAGGTAATGGGAGCCCGAGCGTAAGACGGCAAAACGGATGGGATCACGGAAATCTCTCCTGCGCGAAAGGTCGAGGAAAGCGCGCCAAAAAAAGCGCGCGGGCAGCGTCAGCTCGCCGAGCTTCGCTCTGTTCCTCGTCGCCGGTCCGCCCGGCCGCAATCGCGCGTCATGGCCCAGTCCTCGCGGAGAAGCGCGGGAGTATGGTGAGCAGGGCTTGGGCTGTCAATGCGAAGCCGGCCCGGCCTATTCACTGTTCGGACTGTTTCAAGGAATCCTCGAGACTGTCGCCGGTGGTGCCGGTGAGGAACTCGTCGACGTCCTGGCGCTTCTTATCGGCGTTGGTCTTGGGTCGGGCGATCAAGTCGTGAAGCCGCGATTTCTGCGCCTCGGTCAAACCCTGGATCAAGCTGCTGTCTTGCTCGATCTTTATATTGGCGGCGAGCCATTGGTAATCGTCGGGGGTCAGCGCGTCCGCCGCCATCGCGGCGCGCACCGATAACGCGACCAAAAGCGCGACGGCGAAGCTCGCTGCGACCCGCGCCATTTATTCTCCCGTGCGAGAACAACCCGATCGCCATGATAACGCGATCGCGGGCGTTTGGCTCCGAAAGCGGAGCGAAAGACGCCCTCAGGCGCGGCGGTAGATCGCGCCGATACGAACGATGCGGCCCCAGACGATCCCTGCCAGAAGGGCGCCGGTGGCGCTGAATTCGAGCGCCAGCGCCGGGTCGCCCCGCAATTCGGGCCAGCGGCCATAGCTGTAACCGATGATGTAGCGCAGGATCACGATCGCGATCACGACCAGCAGCGGCGCGAAGCTTCCTGGAACGCGAATGGTGCCGTGCTGGCGATCGACCGCGACCGCTTTCGGCACCAGGTTCCAACCGATGGCAATGCCGACCGCGAAGCTGAAGATGAAGGCTGGAATCACCAACGTCTTGTCGGCCGCGTTCGCCACCAGATTAACGAGCGCGAAGCCAAGCATCACCAGTGGCAGGACGACGAGTGAGAGCGGTGTCCGCTCGCGTTCCGTGAGATTGCGCGCCCCCAGATACAGCACCAGCACAAAGAGCGGCCAAACCCAGATCGGCGTGTGTGCGATCGCCGCCGTGATTTCCGTCATGATTTGCGGTCAACTTGCTCGGAAAGCCACGCCTTGATCAACGATTGATAGGGCATGTCCCGCTTGTTGGCCGCGATTTTGATTTGATCGAGCAAGGACACCGGCAGTCGCAGGGAAATCGCGGTCGTCGAGGGCTTGAGATTGGGAAAAATGGCGCGTTCCGCTCTGCTCCAATCGACGTAATCGGTCGAATCGTGACTTTCCCAAAATTTCCGCTCTTTCGCCTCGGATGCGAAACGGGGAACGGGTTTAAGCTTCTTCGGCATAGCGTTCTCGCTCCTTTCGGCTCATGTCGCGCGCCGAAATAACGCGGACCAATGTTCCGGTGCGCCGCGGCGTGAATGTAACGTGAAGCATTCGACCGGAATCAGTTTTTCCGAGCGCGTGAAAGCGATCCTCGTTCCGGCTGTGCGCCAAGTCGGCTAAAATAACGACAGGCCCATTGAAGAAGACCTGCTCGGCCTCCGCTTGACTGACGCCATGTTTATTGCCGCTCTTTCGCGCATTTCCTTGGTCCCAATCGAACCCCACGATGCGATCGAGATCAATCATATGGTATATTCTCATCATATACAGCGAATTTCAAGCCGACCCCGGCGTCGCCACCTTAGGCGCAATCACAATGGCACGCCGCGTGATCGAGTTCGCCGCGCATTTCTATTCCTGATCGCCGCCGTCACCTTCTACAGAATTGCGCGAAGCAAGCCGACGACTGCCAGGTCGGGCAAAGCTTCGTCAATGCTTGCGCGAGAATTGCGGCCTACGCCTCCGCGGCGGGCAAGGGCGCGCGGCCCAGAATCATGTCCGAGGCTTTTTCCGCGATCATGATGGTGGGTGCGTTGGTATTGCCGCTCGGCACCATGGGCATCACCGAGGCATCGACGACGCGCAGGCCCTGGATGCCGTGGACGCGCAATTCCGGATCGACCACGGAATGGCCGTTGGCGCCCATGCTGCAGGTGCCGACGGGATGATGGCAGACTTCCGCCCCTTTGCGGATATAAGCATCGAACTCTTCGTCGGAATTGACCTCGGGGCCGGGCATGGTCTCGCGCTTCACCATGTCGGAGAGCGGCGCCGTGTTGTAGACCTTGCGCAGCATGCGCAGGCCTTCGCGCAGCGCGTCGCGGTCGGCGCGCTCTTTCATGAAATTGAGGGTGATCTTCGGCGGGTCGCTCGGGTTGGCCGAGCGCAGCGTGACATGGCCCCGGCTTTGCGGCCGTAACAGACAAGCCGAGCCGCCCAGACCGACGGTT
>JAATGI010000420.1 GCA_015654725.1 Rhodospirillales bacterium | reverse complement strand
GATCGCAATCGGCAGGTCATTTGCCAGGCGCGGCCGGTGGGCGCACCGCAGGACGGCGACTTCGCCTTGGTCGAGGCGCCGATGCCCGAGCCGGGGGCGGGCGAGATGCTGCTGCGCACGATCTATCTCTCGCTCGATCCCTATATGCGGCTGCGCATGAACGCGGTGTCGCATCTGCCCGCGTTCGAGATCGGCCAGCCGCTCGGCGGCGCGACCGTGAGTCTCGTCGTCGCGTCGGCGCATCCCGACTACAAGGCGGGCGACTATGTCGCGAGCGTCAATGGCTGGACGACTTATGCGGTGTCGAACGGGCGCGGCCTGTTCGGGCGGCCGCTGATGAAGCTCGATCCGGCGCGCGTGCCTTTGTCGGCGTCGATCTGGGCGCTCGGCTCGCCCGGGCTCACCGCCTATAAGGGCCTCCTCGAAGTGGGGCAGCCGAAGAGCGGCGAGACGGTGGTGGTCTCCGGCGCCGCGGGCGCGGTCGGCTCGATCGTCGGCCAGATCGCGCGGATCAAGGGCTGCCGCGTCGTCGGCATCGCCGGCGGCGCGCGCAAATGCGGCTACGTCACGGACGAGCTCGGCTTCGACGCGGCGGTGGATTACAAGATCCCCGGGCTTGGCGAGCGCCTGCGCGCCGCGTGCCCCCAGGGCATCGACATCTATTTCGAGAATGTCGGCGGCGAGGTGCTCGACGCGGCGCTGCCGCTCTTCAACAATTTCGCGCGCATCCCGGTCTGCGGCCACGCCGCCGAATACAATGTCGTCGAGCGTACCATCGGCCCGGACAAGCTGCCCGATCTGTTCCTGGCGATCCTGGGCAAACGCCTCACCTTTCGCGGCTTCGTCGTCTCCGATTTCGCGGATCGGATGCAGGAGTTCCGCGACGAGGTGAGCCTCTGGCTGCGCGACGGCAGGATCCGCCATCGCGAGGACATCACGGACGGCATCGAGAACGCGGTCGGCGCCTTCCAGCGCATGCTGCGCTTCGAGAATTTCGGCAAGGCGCTCGTCCGCGTCTCGCCCGACCCGACGCGCTGACCGGTCAGGCGCCCCATACTTCGCGCGCCACCTCGACGACGCGCTGCAGCTTCAGGCGCTCCATCCGCAAGGCCGCCTCGTCGGCCGGGCGGGCGCTGGTCGAGAAGCCACAATGCGGCGACAGCCCCAATTGCTCGAGCTTCGCATAGCGGCTCGCCTCCTCGATGCGCCGCTTGAGGTAGTCCACCGTCTCGAGTTCGGCCGAACGCGAGGCGACGAGGCCGAGCACGGCCTGCTTGCCGGCCGGCAGCAGGCGCAACGGCTCGAACGTGCCGGCGCGCGCATTGTCGTATTCGAGGAGATAGGTGTCGATGTTCATCTCGTTGAACAACGCGTCGGCGATCGGGTCGTAGCCCGTGTCGGCCTGCCAGCTCGGATCCTGGCTGCGGCAGACATGGATCGCGATCTTCATGTCAGCCGGCGCGGCGGCTGCGACCGCATTGTTCACCTCGACATAGCGCCGCAGCAGGTCGCGCCAATCGTCGCCGCGCTCGCGCAGCAGGTGCTGCACCCGCGGATCGCCGAGCTTCACCAGCGCCGTCTCGTCGAGCTGCACATAGCGGCAGCCGGCATCGCCGAGCGCGCGCAGCTCCTGGCGATAGGCCGCCACCACATCCGTCCAGAAATCATCGAGATCGGGGTAAACCGTACGGCTGATATGCTCACGCCCGGTGCGGTAATGGATATAGGCCGGGCCGGGCAGCGTGATCTTGGCCGTGCGGCTCGTGAGGCCGCGCAGAAACGCGAAATCGGCGGCGTTGCTGCTGCGCCAGGCGATCCGCCCGACGACTTTCGGGATCCGGCGCGCCATGCGATGGCCATGCGTCGCCGAGGCGCGCCAGCCCTCGTCCTCGGTCATCTCGATGGTCACACCGGCGAGGCCCGAGCTGGTGATCGAATCGGAATAGGTGCTGCGTCGGAACTCGCCGTCGGTGATCGTCTCGAGCCCGACCTCCTCCTGGAGCGCGACCGCGCCCTTGATCGCCTCATCCTCCGCCGCGCGCAGCGCCGCCGGCGCCGCCGTCTCGCGCGCCTGCATCAGCGCCGGCGGGCGATAGAGGCTGCCAATGT
>JAATGI010000279.1 GCA_015654725.1 Rhodospirillales bacterium | reverse complement strand
GGAATTGAACCACCGACACACGGATTTTCAGTCCGTTGCTCTACCAACTGAGCTACCTGGGCGCCGAACCGGGTGCGCGGGCTTATCGCAGAAACATTCTACCCTGTCCAGGCTCGCCCCCGCCGACTATTCATCGTCATCCGACTCGTCGTCGCCGGTCTTTTCTCGACTCGAAGCCGGTACGCGATAGCTGCCGCCGATCCACCGCGCGAGGTCGATGGTTTGACATCGCGCCGAGCAGAATGGGCGAAATCGCGTCGCCATTGGTTTGCCGCAGATCGGGCAGGCGCTAACCCTCGCTGTCTCGCCACGGCTTTGTTCGATATCCTTCGCCATGGCCGAATCATAGCGCCACGGCGGAACGATGCATCGCGATTTTTCGCTAAATCGGGACCACGTCGTAACTGTCGCGCGCGCGCTGCTCGACAATGACCTTAACGGCAGAGCCGAGCTGCTCTTCAAGCTCGCGCCGCGCGGCGCGAGCCCCGCGATCGAGACAGGCCGCGATCTCGGGATGAACGCGTAAGGCAAATTTTTTGCCCGGCATGCGCCGGCTTTCGCCCCGCAACGCACGCAGCGCTTCGAGCGCGACGGTGACAGAAGTTTTCACCGGGCTTCCGCCGGGAACATATTCGTATAACAGCTCCTGGAGCGACGCGTGGCGCCGCTTGCGCACCAGTTCGAAGTGACCGAGCTTGGTCCATCCGAGCAGCCGCGCGTCGCCGTCCAGCGCCTCGGCTAGCGCCGCCGCGACACGCGCTTTGTCGCCGCGCGATGTCGCGCCGACAAAATCGATGACGATCGGGCCGGCGAGATCGCGCAGCCGGATTTGCCGGGCGATTTCCCGCGTCGCCGCGAGATTGGTTGCCACGGCGCCGGCCGGTCCGCTATCGACATCGATCAGCGTCGCCGCCGCGGTGGCTTCGATCGTGATCGCGCCACCCCGCGCCAACGGCACGCGCGGCGACAAGGCGGCTTCAACCGACGCCGCGATGCCATACGCCTCGAACAGAGGCATCGCCTCGCGGTGGAGCGTCACCGCCAAATCCTTTCGTTCGCGCGGGAGCGAAACGCGCGCCGCGGCAAAAGTCGCGCCATCATCCAGGACGATCTCGTCGAGCGCCGGATCGGCGAAGCTGCGAATAATGGCGGTAAGAGGCGTTTCGCGCGCATCCAAGAGCGCCGGCGCCTCTGCCATCGTGGCGGCCCGTTGCACGGCCGTCAGCCGCGCTTCGGGCAGATTCAATTTCATGGTCACGCCGGCGGCTTTGTCGGCGCGGGCCTCCTTGGCGACCAGAACGGTTACGATCTCGCCCTCGCGGAGCCGTGGATTCGGCGCCATGTCTTCGCCGCTGAGAAAAGCCGGCCGATCGAGCCCGATCTCGATCAACGCCGCCGGCAATTCCGGTCGCAGATCAACGACGCGGCCGAGATAGACATCGCCGCGCCGCGCCATGCCGAAGGTTCGGATGAGTCGCAAACCGATCAATTCATCTTGCTCCGCCACCGCCGCCCAAAATTCTCCGGGCGAGGCCGCGATCAGCAGCCGCCGGGTCATGATGGCAATCGCCGCGCGCGCTCGAAGCCAAGCCCGGCGAGCAGGCTCACGGTTTCGTGGAGCGGCAGGCCCACGACATTGGAATAGGAGCCGCCGATGGCACGGATGAAGCGCGCGCCGAGACCCTGGATGGCGTAGCCGCCGGCCTTGCCCAGCCCCTCGCCCGTCGCGACATACTCGGTGATTTCCCGGGCCGTGAGACGCTTGAAGGCGACGATGCTGGTGACGAGCCGCGCGGTCCGCTTGCCGCCCGGCGCAATGACCGCGACGCCGCCCAAGACACGATGCCGCCGGCCGGATAGAAGTTCGAGGCAACGCCGCAGGGTCTCGGCATCTTCCGGCTTGGGGAGAATGCGGCGTCCGCAGGCGACCACCGTATCGGCGGCAAGAATGAACGCGTCGCCGTGGCGTGGCGCCACCGCGTCGGCTTTTGCCTTGGCAAGCCGCAACGCGTGAGGCCCGGGCAATTCCCGGGGCCGCAGCGTTTCGTCGATGTCGGCGGGGTCGATCTCGTCAGGCGCCAGCGCCACTTGTTCGAGCAGCTCGCGCCGCCGCCGTGACGCCGAGGCCAGCACCAGCCGCTGGGTTGGCAAGCGGCCCGCGCTATTTGAAGCGGAAGGTGATGCGACCCTTGGTCAGGTCGTAAGGCGTCATCTCGACATTGACCCGATCGCCGGCGAGAACGCGAATCCGGTTCTTGCGCATCTTGCCCGAGGTGTGCGCCAGAACCTCGTGGTCGTTATCGAGCCTCACCCGAAACATCGCGTTCGGCAACAATTCGGTGACGGTTCCCGAAAACTCGATCAGATCTTCCTTCGGCATTCCTCACTCATTGTTTGTGATCCGGCGACCGCGGCGCGGCGCCCCACCAGCCTTGCCGGACGCGCGCTGTCAAGTCCCCATGGCGCAATACTGCCACGATTCAGCCCCGACTCTGCAACACGCAGATCAGCGTAAAGAGCCGCCGCGCCGTGGCGAGATCGATCGCGACCCGATCCGCGACGCGCTCGCGGAGCAATTCCGAGGCCTCGTTGTGCAGCGCTCTGCGGCCCTGGTCGATGGCCGCGAGTCGCGACAAGGGCGCGGTGCTCACCGCCTGGTTATAGCTTTCGCAGATCAGGAAATAATCCTTGATTATCGACCGGTATTCCGGGATCGCCAGCGAGACCCGATCGAGCACCGCGTCCGCCGTCGAGCGGATTTCCAGCGTCAACCGGGCACCCTCCATCGCCAGATGCAGGTGAAACGGCCCGTCCGCGCCGATCGCCGGGACGAAGCTGTTCGCTTGCAGCAGATCGAACATCGCGGCGGCGCGGTCATGCTCGACCACGGCATCGCGCCGGAGCACGGCGTGCTCGTCGAGCGTGACCTTGGCGATGCGCTGGTCGCCCGCCGCCATCAGTTTCGCGGGAGATTGAGCCGGATGGCGATCGAACGCGCATGCGCTTCGAGCCCTTCGACGCGCGCCAGCGTGATCGCGGCCGGACCGATCGCGCCGAGCGCCGCGGCGTCGCAGCCCAGGATCGAGGTCCGTTTCATGAAATCGAGGACCCCGAGACCCGAGGAAAATCGGGCGCTGCGCGCGGTCGGCAGGACGTGGTTCGGACCGCCGACGTAATCGCCCACCGCCTCGGGCGTGTAACGGCCGAGGAAAATGGCGCCCGCATTGCGGATTTTGGCCGCCAGCGCGTCGGCGTTCTCGATCGCGAGTTCGACATGCTCGGGCGCCAGCCGGTCGATCAACGGGGCGGCTTCGCCGACATCTCGCACGATCACGATGGCGCCATGCCGCCGCCAGCTTTCCCCGGCGATCGCGCCGCGCGGCAGCGCCGCCAATTGGATATCGACCGCGGCCGCGACCGCCTCGGCGAAGGCGGCATCGTCGGTGATGAGAACGGCTTGCGCGGCCGTGTCGTGCTCGGCTTGCGACAACAGGTCGGCCGCGATCCAGGCGGGATCGTTGTCGCCATCGGCCACCACCAAAATCTCCGACGGGCCGGCGATCATGTCGATGCCGACGACACCGAACACGCGCCGCTTCGCCGCCGCGACATAGGCGTTGCCCGGCCCAACGATCTTATCGACGGCGCGGATCGTTTCGGTGCCATAAGCCAGCGCACCCACCGCCTGGGCGCCGCCGATACGATAAACCTCATGCACGCCGGCGAGCTTGGCCGCGGCCAGCACCAACGGATTGAGCTTGCCGTCCGGCGACGGCACGGCCATGACCACGCGTTCGACGTCCGCCACTTTGGCCGGAATCGCGTTCATCAGCACCGAGGACGGATAGGCCGCCGTGCCACCCGGAACGTACAGGCCGACGGCGGCGAGCGCGGTCCATCGCGACCCCAAACGCACGCCTAGCGCGTCGCGATACTCGAGCGGTTGCGGCAATTGGCGGCGGTGATAGGCCTCGATCCGTTCCGCCGCGAAGCGCAACGCGTCAAGCGCTTCGTTGGAGCAGGCATGTTCGGCGGCAGCGATGTCGCCGGCCGCGATCCGCATGCTGTCGGCGCTCAAATCGAGCCGGTCGAATTGGCGCGTATACTCGATCACCGCCGCGTCGCCGCGGGCCCGGACAGCGGCGAGGATCGCCGCGACCGCGCCATCGACATGCTCCTCGACCTCGCGCTTGCCCGCGACCAGTGCCTCGAATTCGGCGGCGAAGCGCGGCGCGGCGGCATCGAGCCTAAGCGGCATCGGCCGCCTCGCGAAACCGTTCGATCCAATGACCGACGCGCTCCGTGCGCGTCTTCAAGGCGGCGCGGTTGACGATGAGCCGCGAAGTGATCTCGGCGACCTGCTCGATCTCGACCAAGCCATTGGCCTTGAGGGTCGCGCCCGTCTGGACCAGATCGACGATTTGGCGCGCGAGGCCCATGCTCGGCGCCAGCTCGACCGCGCCGTTGAGCTTGATGCATTCCGCCTGCACGCCGCGCGCGGCGAAATAGCGCCGCGTGATTTCCGGATATTTGGTCGCGATCCGGACCTGGCTCCAGCGCCGGGGATCGTCGCGGCCCAAATCTTCTTTCGGCGCCGCCACAACCAAACGGCAATGTCCGATCTTGAGATCGAGCGGCGCGTAAATCTCGGGATAGTCGAATTCCATCAGATCGTCGGCCCCGGTGACGCCGAGATGCGCGGCGCCGAACGCGACGAAGGTCGGCACGTCGAAGCTGCGCACGCGAACGACATCGAGCTCGTCATGGTTGGTGCGAAAGCGAAGCTGGCGCTCCTCGGGATCGTCGAACGCCGGTTCGATCTCGATGCCGGCGAGGCGCATCAAGGGGACCGCCTCGCCGAGGATGCGTCCCTTGGGCAGAGCCAGAACCAGCCGCTCGTTGGCGCGCAAACCGAAGCTCCTCGCAAGGCAAAGCGGCTAGTCGGAGCCGCTTTCAACCGGATGACGCGGGCGCCGGCGCGAAGGCCAGGGCTCGCCGAGATCCTCTAAATGGCACAGGATGCGCCCTACTTCCAGACGGATGCCGGCCCCGCCGGCGAAGTCGAGGCGCAACGCCTTGTCCTCGAGCGTTATCGCGAGCAGCACGAGAATACGGTCGGGATCGCGCCGGCCAAAATTCTGGCGCCATACGGCGGTTACGTCATCGAATCGCAACGCCGCGCGAATCCGCTCAAGAGTGTGTCCCTTGGCCTCGCCGCGAAACCGACTGGCGATCAGCGCGAAACAATGCTCGTCGGGGAGATAGGCGATGTCGCCGACCGCGACCAGCGCGTCCTGCAGCACGGCGGAAATGACGGCGATGTCTTCGTCGTCCTCGGCGCGAAGCTTCAGAGGAACGGGTGTCGGCGTCGGCGCCGCCGGTTCAGCCGCCATCCGCGAGCCGTTCGATGTCGGCGCCGCAGGAGGCGAGCTTTTCCTCAAGCCGCTCATAACCGCGATCGAGATGATAGACCCGGTTGATGATGGTTTCGCCTTCCGCGGCCAGGCCGGCGAGAACCAGCGAGACCGAGGCGCGCAGATCGGTCGCCATCACTTCGGCTCCGGTGAGTTTCGGCACGCCGCGCACCATGGCCGAGGCGCCATGGACATTGATATTAGCGCCCATGCGGCACAATTCCGGGACGTGCATGAAGCGGTTCTCGAAGATCGTCTCCGTGATCATGGCGGCGCCGTCCGCCAGGGTCATCGCCGCCATCATTTGCGCTTGAAGATCGGTCGGGAAGCCCGGAAACGGCTCGGTCATCACATCGACGCCGGTGAGCCGGCCGTTCGCGCACGCGACATGGATGCCGCCCGGAATCTCCGCGACCACGACGCCGGCGCGTTCGAGCGCGCGCGCGACCGCGGCGAGGTCACCATAGCGCGCGCCCATCACATCGAGCGCGCCGCCCGTCAGCGCGGCCGCCATGACGTAGGTTCCGGTTTCGATCCGATCCGGAATGACGGAATGGCGCGCGCCATGGAGCGTGGCGGCGCCGCGGATCGCGATCCGGTCGGAGCCGACGCCGTCGATATCGGCGCCCATGGCAATGAGGCAGCGCGCCAGATCGGCGACCTCGGGCTCGCGCGCGGCATTGACCAAGACCGTCTCGCCTTGCGCGAGGCTCGCCGCCATCATGAGATTTTCGGTGGCGCCGACCGAGACGGTGGGAAACACGATCTCGGCGCCGATCAGACCTTTGGGCGCGCGCGCGTTGATATAGCCGCCGCGCAGCTCGACGTTCGCGCCCAGCCGCTCAAGGCCGGCGATATGCAAATCGACCGGCCGCGTGCCGATCGCGCAACCGCCCGGCAGCGACACGCGCGCCGCGCCGCAACGCGCGACCAGCGGCCCAAGCACGAGGACGGAAGCGCGCATCTTGCGCACCAAATCGTAGGGTGCGGTGGTCGAGGCGATGCGCCTCGCCGACAGCGACAGGCTGTGTCCGCGCTCGGTGGCATC
>JAATGI010000271.1 GCA_015654725.1 Rhodospirillales bacterium | reverse complement strand
GGGCGCGCGGCTCCTCGCCGGCTCCTATTACGGCCAGACCGTGCAGATCTGGTCGGCCCTGGTGCTGGCCTCGCTGGTGGCGTGATTGTCGGTGGCCGCGGTCGGCTGGGCGGAAAAATTCACCTTGCGGCGAATGGGCGGACGGCCGTGAGACGGCGTGTCGATTATTTGTTGCTGGCGGCGATGATCGCGGGCGTGGTCGCGCTGTTCCTGCCCGCCGGCGCGGTGGCATCCTGGCCCGGTCTCGCTATCGCCCTTTGGCTCGGCACCTTGATCGTCATCGCGGCCAGTGCTTTCGCGCGATGGACTTCGAAGATCGCGGCGCCGGTGGCGATTGTCGGCGCATGCGCCGGCGCGGCTGCGCTTTATCTTCTGGTCGCGGCCGGCGCGCGGGGGGCCGAAGCCTATGGCCTTTGGCTCGGCGTGATCGCGCTGGCGTTGCTGGCGTGGCGCGCGATGGAGCGCTCGGCCGCGCTCGGCGCCGAGACCGGAAACACCGCGCTCAATCAGGTGGCGCCCGTGCTGCTCGGCCTGGGGCTCATTTATCTGTGGCAGATCGTGACCGAGGGGTTCGCGGTGCCACGCGTGCTGCTGCCGCCGCCAAGCGAGATCGCGGTCGCGATCGCGTCGTCGCTGCCGACGCTCGGCGCCGATTTCGTCCAAACCTTCGTTCGCTCGATGATTCCGGGCTATGTAATCGGCTGCGGTGCCGGGTTCCTGGTCGGCGTGCTGGTGGACCGGATTCCATTCTTGCAGCGCGGCTTGATGCAGATGGGCAATATGGTGAGCGCGCTGCCGATGGTGGCGGTGGCGCCGATCATGGTGATGTGGTTCGGTTTCGACTGGCAGTCCAAGGCCGCCGTCGTCGTGATCATGACGTTTTTCCCGATGCTGGTGAATACCATCGCGGGCCTGGCGGCGCTGTCGCGCATCGAGCTCGATCTCATGCGCACCTACGCCGCGTCTTACCTCCAAACCCTGACTCTGGCGCGGCTGCCGGCGGCCATGCCCTTCATCTTCAACGCGCTCAAGGTGAATTCGACTCTGGCGCTGATCGGCGCCATCGTCGCCGAATTCTTCGGCACGCCGATCGTCGGCATGGGCTTTCGCATTTCGACCGAAGTCGGGCGCATGAATATTTCGATGGTATGGGCGACGATCGCGGTGGCGGCGGTCACGGGATCGGCCGCCTATGGCGCGATCGCGCTCGTCGAGAGGAGCTTGACCTTCTGGCATCCCTCGCTCAGGAAGGTCGCGTAATGGAAGCGGGGATTAGGACCTACGGAGGAGGTTGGGAATGAAACGGTTATTGACCCTGGCGGCGGCGGCCGGTTTGCTCGCCGGCGCGACGGCGGCCAATGCGGCCGATCCGGTGACGATTCAGTTGAAGTGGGTGGCGCAGGCGCAGTTCGCCGGCTATTTCGTGGCCAAGGACAAGGGCCTTTATAAGGACGCCGGTCTCGACGTCACGATCAAGCCGGGCGGACCCGATATCGCGCCCGAGCAAGTGATCGCGGCCGGCGGCGCCGATGTCATCGTCGATTGGATGACGGCGGCCCTGGCGGCGCGCGAGAAGGGCGTCGATCTCACCAACATCTCGCAGACCTTCCAGCGCGAGGGGCTGGAATTGACCTGCCTCAGATCCTCGGGCGTCAAGAGCGCCAAGGATTTTCCCGGCCGCACGCTCGGCGTCTGGTTCTACGGCAACGAATATCCGTTCATGGCGTGGATGCACAAGCTCGGCTATTCGACCGAGGGCGGGCCGAAGGGCGTCACCGTCCTGAAGCAAGGCTTCAATGTCGATCCGCTGTTGCAGAAGCAAGCCGATTGCATCTCGACCATGACCTATAACGAGTATTGGCAGGTCATCGACGCCGGCATCAAACCGGCGCAGCTGATCGTGTTCAAATACAGCGACGAAGGCGTGGGCGTGCTCGAGGACGGACTCTACGCGACCGGTGAAAAGCTCAAGGACGCGCATTACGCCGAGGTGATGGCCAAGTTTGTCGCGGCGAGCGACAAGGGTTGGGCCTGGGCGGTGAAGCATCAGGATGAAGCCGCGAAGATCGTGATCGCCAACGACACGACCGGCGCGCAGACCCTAAAGCATCAGCAAGTGATGATGAAGGAAATCGCCAAGCTCATCACCGATTCCAAGAATCCGCTCGGCTATCTCAACCCGAAGGATTACGAACGCACGGTGGTGGAATTGACCGAGCAGAACATCATCACCAAAAAGCCCGAAGGCGCCTGGACTCACGCGATCTGGGACGCGTCGAAGAAGTGGTTCGATCCCGAAAAGGCGATGTGATCGAGCGTCGCTCTATCGTTGCGATGGCCGGGCTCGGGGCGCGCCCGGCCATTTTTTGCCGCACGGAAAACCGGCCTCCCGAATAAGCGCGCGCAGCTCTCGTCAGGCCGGCGCTGTTGGGGCGAGTTGGGCGTGACGGCGGCGGACGCCGATGCCGCGCATGACGGCATACTGGATCAGGAACAGGCCGAGCTTGCTGACGATGCCGTAGACCGACATCGCCGACGCCCAGCCCGCGACGCTGAGATTCAGCGCGACGATCATGTTCAGCGCCGCGGAAAAGAACATCAGCCCGGCCCAGACGAAGCCGAAAATGACCGCGATGTCCGGCACCACCTCCAGGGCGATCGCCGGCAGGTAACGTTTCATCCATCCCGGCTTCAGCATCACCACGCCGACGGCGAAATAGATCAGGCTCGGCTTGACCATGACAAACCGGGGATCGGCGGTGATCATGGTCGCGGCGCCCGAAGCCACGATCAGAATCAGGCTCATCCACTGCATGGCGTCGATCGGCTTTTTGCGCGCGACCTGCCAGCCGATCTGCGCGAAGCCCAGCACGATGCCGAGACCGACCGCGAGGGGAATGTCGTGGGTGAGCAGATAGACGACGAGGAAAAACAACGTCGATGCCAGGTCGAGCAGCAGCAGTCTTCCCGCGTTGGCCAAATTCTTCATGATGCGCCTAAGCTCTTGGCTGGTTCGGTTCCCGCCAATAGGGGAAAAACTGGTGCCGGGTGAGAGGATTGAACTCCCGACCTTCGGTTTACAAAACCGCTGCTCTACCGCTGAGCTAACCCGGCAAATCAATCTCTGGCCGAAGCCGCGCCAGTATTGCACAGCCGACCAAATCTGTAAGGCACGCGCCGGGCCTGCCCATTTTATCGGCAGCAACGCCGAGTTGCATACATTTTGTCCATAATCGTCATCGCGCTGACATTCGTCAGCCCTCGATGTCTCACCTTCCACTGGCCCGAAATTTGCTCCCCGAACGCCGGGGGCGCGGGGCGCCGCTGGGACTGAGAGGATTCAAGAGGTGGCACATGAAAGTTAGCGCAACAGTGGGAGCGGTCGGGTTCGCCGGCATGCTGCTGGCGTCGGCCGCGATGGCGCCGGCGCGGGCGGACGACACCATCAAGATCGGCGTGCTGCATTCGCTGTCGGGCACGATGGCGATCAGCGAAACGACCTTGAAGGACACCATTCTGATGATGGTGGACGACGTCAACAGCAAGGGCGGTTTGCTCGGCAAGAAGGTCGAGGCGGTGGTGGTCGATCCCGCTTCCAACTGGCCGCTGTTCGCCGAAAAGGCGGCGGAGCTCCTGGAAAAGGATCAGGTCGTGGCCGTGTTCGGCTGCTGGACCTCGGTGTCGCGCAAATCGGTGTTGCCGGTCTTCGCCAAGGATAACGGGCTGTTGTATTACCCGGTCCAGTATGAGGGCGAGGAATCGCAACGCGGCGTGTTCTATACCGGCGCGGCGCCCAACCAGCAGGCGATTCCCGCGGTCGAATATCTGATGAGCAAGGAAGGCGGCAGCGCGAAGCGCTGGGTGCTCGAAGGCACCGACTACGTCTATCCGCGCACCACCAACAAGATCCTGCGCGCGTTCCTGCATCTGCATGGCGTGAGCGACGCCGACATCTTGGAGAACTACACGCCGTTCGGCTTCTCCGACTGGCAGACCGAGGTTGCGAAGATCAAGGCCTTCGGGGCCGGCGGCAAGAAGACCGCCGTGGTCTCGACCATCAACGGCGACGCCAACGTGCCATTCTATAAGGAGCTCGCCAACGAGGGCATCAAGGCGACCGACATTCCCGTGGTCGCGTTCTCGGTC
>JAATGI010000061.1 GCA_015654725.1 Rhodospirillales bacterium | reverse complement strand
GCCGTAATAGCGGCCGCCGACAGTGCCGAAGCGAACCTGCTTCAGGCCGGCGATGTCGGCGAGGAACTTGGCGAGATAGAGCGGGGCGCTTTTGGGCGGCGTGTCGCGGCCGTCGAGAAAGGCGTGCAGGACGACCGGCACGCCCGCCGAGTCGAGCAGCCGGGCCAGCGCCAGGATATGGTCCTGATGGGCATGGACGCCGCCCGGGGACAGCAGGCCCAAGAGATGCGCCTTGCCGCCGCTCTTTTTCAGGGCGGCGACGAAGCCGGCCAACGCCGGGTTCCGCGCCAGCGAACCGTCGGCGACGGCCTGGTCGATGCGCGGCAATTCCTGCATCACCACCCGCCCGGCGCCCAAATTCATATGCCCGACCTCGGAATTGCCCATCTGGCCTTGGGGCAGCCCGACAAACAGCTCGCTCGCCTCCAACAGCGCGTGGGGGCAGGTGCGCAGGAAGCGGTCCCAATTCGGCGTCTTCGCCAGGAGGATGCCGTTCGCCTGGGCCTCCGTGCGATGGCCCCAGCCATCGAGAATGCACAGCACCACCGGGCGCGGATGGCGCCCTGAAGCGGAAACGGAATGCTGGCGATCAGCCATGGTGTGACTTTAGAGGAACAGTACGGGAAAAAAAATAGCGTGCACCGCGAAATCGCGAGCCGCCGCCTCGCCACTTTGCGGCCCGTCCGGTATCATAGAGCGATCATTTTCCGTTTTGGAGGGTATCGATGTTGAAGAATGCGTCTTGGCTGGTGGCCGCCGGCGCCGTGCTCGCGCTGACCGTGGCACCCGCTTTCGCCGCCGACATGCCGATGAAGAAGCATCACGCGATGACCTGTTACGACTATGCCTGGCAGTCGCAGGAACAAAAGGACTGCCTCGACAAGAAGCCGATGGACAAGCCCATGCACAAGGCGGCGCATCACAAGGCGGCGAAAAAGCCGATGGGCGACATGAAGATGGACAAGGACAAATAGCCGGGACAAATCGCCGGCTTCGCGTGGTCCGGCGGGCGCCGCCGCTTCAATGGCGCGGCGTCAGCCCGTCATCCACCGCCACGTTCTCCGGCTCGAGCGTGAGGCCCGACGCCTGGGCCTCCTGCAGAAGCAGTGTCGCGAAATCCTGGGCGCTCCAACCGCGCCCGATCAAGCTCTGGACCAGTTCGCGCACCTGCACGGTGAGCGGCATCACCGTGCCGGTTTTACGCGCGGCGGCGAGGCCCAACTCCAAATCCTTGCGTAAATACACCGGCGTGAAGGTCGGGCTGAAATCGAGATTGACGTAAGCCGGCTATTTATAGCGGGTGAAGATCGACCCCTGCACGCTGTTGTTGAGGAAATCGAGAAAGGCGTGGCGCGGCACGCCGGTCTGCTCCGCCAGGACGGTGACCTCGGCCATCGCCTGCGCCACGATGCCAAGATAGACATTGTGGCAAATCTTGACGATGCGCGACAACTCGCCCTCGCCGACATAAGAGGCGCCGCGGCCCATGGTCTTGAAATAGGGCAGGATCTGGTCGAAGGCGGCGCGTGGGCCGGAGACGGCGAAGCTCATCAGCCCGGCCTTCACCGCCTTGCCGTTGCCGCTCACCGGCGCCGCCAGCATGGCCGTGCCGCGTTTCTCGGCCGCCGCGCGCACTTCCGCCGAGGCTTCTTCCGACACGGTCGAGCAATCGACCAGGATTTTGGGCGCGTGTTCCTTGTTGGCGAGCACGCCGCCCGCACCGGTGGTGACGGCGAGCAAATCCGGGTCCGCCGTCACCATGGTGAAGACGATGTCGCGGCCGGCGAGATCGGCCGGCTTGGCGGCGATCTTCGCGCCGTGCTTGCCCAGCGGCTCGGCCTTGGCCTTGGTGCGGTTGTAGGCCGCGAGATCGGCGCCCGCCTTGAGAAGATGCTCGGCCATCGGGAAGCCCATGCGGCCGGTCCCGATCCAGCCGATGGTGTGGGATTTGAGATCGGTCATTGCGCGACTCCTGAGGCGGGGTGAGGTGGGACAATGAAAATAAACCGCCAAGGCGCCAAGCCGCCAAGTTCATTCCGCGAAATTCGCCGCACCTCCCCGGCGCAAGCCGGGGTCCACGGCAAATATGGATACCGGCTTACGCCGGTATGGTGAGGTGGTGGGACTGAAAGCGAAGCTCTTCGCGCCTTGGCGGTTCAAGATGTTTTCAATACGGATTGGCGATCGGCAATGTTTCCGCCGGATAGAGGGTGATCACCTTGGCGCCCTTGGGCGTGACCACGACCTCTTCCTCGATCCGCGCCGCGGAATAGCCGTCCGAGGCCGGGCAGTAAGTCTCCAGCGCGAACACCATGCCCTCCTTGATTTCCTGCGGGTCGTCGAAGGAATTGAGCCGCGAGATGATCGGCCGCTCATGGAGGCCAAGGCCGAGACCGTGGCCGAACAACAGCCCGAACGCCTCCATCTCGCTGGTAAAGCCGATATCGGTCGCTTTGGGCCAGCACGCCGCGATCTGGTCGGTGCGCACGCCCGGCCGCACCAAATCGATCGCGGTGTCGATCCATTCCCGCGCGCGCTTATAGGCGTCGCGCTGCGAATCGGTGGCGCGACCGACATTGAAGGTGCGGTAGTAGCAGGTGCGATAGCCCTGGAAGCTCTGGATGATGTCGAAGAACGCCTGATCGCCGGGGCGGATCAGCCGGTCGGTGAAGTTATGCGGATGCGGGCTGCAACGCTCGCCCGAAATCGCGTTGATCGCCTCGACGTCGTCGGAGCCGAGATCGTAGAGCCGGTGATTGGCGAGGCCGACGATTTCGTTCTCGCGAATGCCGGGCTTCAAATGTTCGGCGATGGTCTGATAAGTGCCGTCAACGATCGAAGCCGACATATTCAGAAGCGCGATCTCGTCGGCGCTTTTGCGCTCGCGCGCGTCGAGCATGATTTGCTGGCCGTCGCGGACATCGATGCCCGCGTTCTGCAGCTCGAACAGCATCGCCGGCTCGACCAGATCGACGCCGACCGGCATGTCGCCGACGCCGTTCTCATCGAGGATCGATTTCAGTTCCTCGGCGGCACTTTTCATCAGCCCGATGCGCGGATGCACCGCGCCCCTGAGGCCCAGCATGCCGGCATGGCAATTGTGCTGATGCAGCCAGGGCGCGAACATCCGGTGATGCTTGGCGGCCGAGCCGAAATCCCAGATATGCGGCTCGCCGTCGCCCGGCAGCAGAGAGTAGCGGGTGAACTTGTCCTGCGCCCAGTTGCCGATGACCGTGCTGGTCATGTAGCGGATGTTGTACTGGTCGAAGCACAGCAGCCCGCCCAGCCTCGAACGCTTCAGCGCCCAGCGGGTGCGGGCCAGCCGGTAGCGGTGCAGGCGGCGGAAATCGATGCGCTCCTCGAAATCCACGGCTGTTGGGCCCCAGTTCATGATGGGGCGGGTCCAATCGTGACGCGGGTCGATATCGTCGGGGACGATGATCTTGGGTTCCGGATCCCGCTTCCTGGCCATCGCTTCCGCCCT
>JAATGI010000149.1 GCA_015654725.1 Rhodospirillales bacterium | reverse complement strand
GAGGTTCCCCGTCGGCTCATCGGCAATCAGCAGCCGCGGACGATTGGCCAGCGCCCGGCAGATCGCCACGCGCTGCTGTTCCCCGCCTGACAGTTTCGCCGGACGGTGGTCCTCGCGATTCTCCAGACCGACCTGCGTCAGCAGGTTATGCGCGCGCAGTTTTGCCTCGGCCCGGTCAACACCCGCGATGAGCTGCGGCAGCATCACATTCTCCAGCGCCGAGAATTCCGGCAGGAGATGATGGAATTGATAGACGAAACCCAGATGCGCGCGCCGCAGCGCGGTGCGCGCATTATCGGAAAGATCGCCGCAGGATGAACCATCGAGCAGCACTTCGCCGCCATCGGGCCGTTCCAACAGACCGGCGATATGCAGCAGGGTCGATTTGCCGGCGCCGGACGGCCCGACCAGCGCCACGATCTCGCCCGGCTTCACCGCCAGCGACACGCCGCGCAACACGTCGAGCGGGGTGGCGCCTTGACGGAAGGTGCGCGCGACGCTTCGCAGTTCCAGCGCCGGCACCCCTTCAGTCATAGTTTTCATTCATAGCGCAGCGCTTCGACCGGATCGAGCCGCGCCGCGCGCCACGCCGGATAGAGCGTCGCGAGGAACGAGAGCGCGAAGGCCATCGCCACCACGGTGACGACGTCCGAGGCATAGACGCGCGCCGGAATCCGGGTGAAGAAATAAATCTCGGCCGAGAACAGGTTGACGCCGACGACGCCCTGGACGAATTGGCGGATGGCTTCGATATGGAGGGCGAATTCGGTGCCGATGACGAAGCCGAGCGCGGTGCCGACGAAGCCGATGCTGGCGCCGCTCAGGATGAAAATGCGCTGCACCATGCCGCTGGTGGCGCCCATGGTGCGCAGGATCGCGATGTCGTGGCCCTTGTCCTTTACCATCATGATCATGCTGGAAATGATGTTGAAGGCCGCCACCAGGATGATGAGCGTCAGAATCAGGAACATGACATTGCGTTCGATCTCGATGGCGTTGATGTAGTTCGCCTGGGTCTGGCGCCAGTCGATCACGCGGGCGCCCGGCCCGGCGATCGAGGCCACGCCCGCCGCCACCTCGGCGAGCCGGTCGGGATCGCGCGCGAAAATTTCCAAGCTGGTGACGGCGTCGCCGATGTTGAAAAAGAGCTGCGCCGCCGGCAGCGGCATTAGGATCATGTTGTTGTCGTATTGATACATGCCGAGATCGAACAGCCCGGCGACGCGATAGGTCTTGATCCGCGGCATGGTGCCGAAGGCGGTGGCGCTGCCGTTGGGCGAGAGCAGCGTCACCTGCCCGCCCGGCGCGATGCCGAGCCGTTGCGCCAGCCTGACGCCGACGATCACGCCGTCATCCTTGAATTGCGCCAGTGTCGCCGGATCGATGCTGGCGGCGAGCAAGCGTTGCTGCGCGATATCCTCGGCGCGCATGCCGCGTACCAGCACGCCGGCCAGGGCGCTGCCGGCGCTGGCCAAGCCCTGGCCCTCCACTTGCGGCCGCACCGCGACCACGCCCGGAATGGCGCGGATTTTTCCGTCGAGCGCGTCGAAATCCTTGAGCCCGCCGGCGCCGGCGTAAATGCCGAGATGGCCCTCGATGCCGAGAATGTTGTTCACGAACTCGACACGAAACCCGTTCATCACCGACATGACGATGATGAGGGTGGCGACGCCGAGCATGATGCCCAAGAGCGAGAAGATGGCGATGACGGAGACGAAGCCCTCGGCGCGGCGCGCCCGCAAATAGCGGAACGCGATCATGCGCTCGACCGCGCCGAAGATCACGAACCGGCCCCGATCCGGTTGAGCGCCGCCTCGGCGGTCAGTTCCTCGCGCAGTCCGGTCTTGCGGTTCTTGACCTCGACCACGCCCTTTTGCAGGCCGCGCGGCCCGATCGTGAATTGCCAGGGCAGGCCGATCAAATCCATCGCCGCGAATTTGGCGCCGGGCGATTCCGCGCGGTCGTCATAGAGCGTCTCGATGCCGGCCGTTTGCAGCTTGGCGTAAAGCGCGTCGCAAGCGGCGGCACAGGCGGCGTCGCCGGCGCGGAGATTGATCAGCCCGACGCGGAACGGCGCCACGCTCTCGGGCCAGATGATGCCGGCATCGTCATGGCTCGCCTCGATGATGGCGCCGATGACGCGGGTGACGCCGATGCCGTAGGAGCCCATCTCGACCAGGATCGGCTCGCCGTTCGGACCGGGCACGGTGGCGTTGAGCGCCTTCGAGTAATAAGTGCCGAAATAGAAAATCTGGCCGACCTCGATGCCGCGCGCGGCTTCGAGCCGGTCCGGCGGCACCGGGCAGGTCTTGGCGTCGTGCTTTTCCTCGGTGGCGGCGTAAAGGCTGGTCCATTTCTGGAAAAAGGGTTCGAGATCGTCGCCGTAATCGACATCGCTGGCGAGAATGTCGGTCTCGAGCCAGGCCTTATCGCAATAGACTTGGGATTCGCCGGTCTCGGCCAGAATGATGAATTCGTGGCTGAGATCGCCGCCGATCGGCCCGGTATCGGCGCGCATCGGGATCGACTTCAGGCCGAGCCGCGCGAAGGTGCGCAGATAGGCGACGAACATCCTGTTGTACGAGTGGACGGCGCCAGCCTTGTCGAGGTCGAAGGAATAGGCGTCCTTCATCAGGAATTCGCGCGACCGCATCGTGCCGAAGCGCGGCCGCACCTCGTCGCGGAACTTCCACTGGATGTGGTAGAGATTGAGCGGCAG
>JAATGI010000493.1 GCA_015654725.1 Rhodospirillales bacterium | reverse complement strand
GGCGCCGGGCCACGCGGCGCCGGCGCATCGTCGGCGACGCGCTGAAACTTGTCCTCGGCGATGCGGCCGCCTTTAATGAACCGCATAGACGCGATCCTTGAAGGGCTGGATGCCGACGCGCTTCACCGTATCGACGAAGATTTCGTCCGGCCGCGCGCGCAGCTCGATATAGGCGGCGACGATGTCCTCGACGATATCGGCGACCTTGTCGTAGGGCACCGCGGGACCGATCAGGGTGCCGAGCCGCGCGTTCTCGTCGGCCTTGCCGCCCAGCGTGATCTGATAGAATTCCTGGTCGTTCTTCTCGACGCCCAAGATGCCGATATGGCCGATATGGTGATGGCCGCAGGCATTGATGCAGCCCGAAATGTTGATATGCAGCCGGCCGATATTCCGCTGCAGCTCCAGATTGGCGAAGCGGCGCGTGATCTCCATCGCCACCGGAATCGCGCGCGCATTGGCGAGGCTGCAGTAATCGAGACCGGGGCAGGCGATGATGTCGGTGATGAGATTGACGTTGGCGAGCGCCAGTTCGGCCGCGTCGAGCTTCAGCCAAAGCTCGTGGAGATCGCGCTGCCGCACGCTCGGCAGGCAAAGATTCTGCTCGTGCCCGTTGCGGAGTTCGCCGAAGCAATAGCGGTCGGCGAGATCGGCGAGGAGTTCCATCTTGTCGGCGGTGCAATCGCCGGGCGTCATGCCCTCGGGCTTCAGCGAGATCGTCACGATGGCGTAGCCCGGCACGCGATGCGGCGACACCGCGTTGAAATACCAGGCGCGGAACCGCTCGTCGCGAAACCCCGCCTGCAATTCGGCCGGATTGTCGGCGAGCTTGTCGTAATCGGGATAAGCGAAGCGCCCGGCGATCTCCGCGATCAGCGTGTCGTCGAGCACCGGGCTGTATTCTTTCGCCGATTGGAATTCGGCCTCGACCTCTTGCGCGAATTTCTCGGCGCCGAGAGCGTGGACCAGAATCTTGATGCGCGCCTTCCAGACATTGTCGCGCCGGCCATATTGGTTATAGACGCGCAGAATCGCCTCGACATAACCGAGGAGATCGCGCCTCGGCAGGAACGGCTTGATGGTCTGCGCGAGATAGGGCGTGCGGCCGAGCCCGCCGCCGACAGCGACCTCGAACCCGATCTCGCCGGTCTCGGAGCGCTTGAGCCACAGCCCGAGATCGTGCATGCGGACGGCGGCGCGGTCGGGCATCGCGCCGGTGACGCCGATCTTGAATTTGCGCGGCAGGAACGAGAATTCGGGATGAATGGTCAAATGCTGGCGCAGGATTTCGGCATAGAGGCGCGGGTCCTCGATCTCGTCGCGCGCTACGCCGGCCCATTGGTCGGTCGAGATGTTGCGCACGCAATTGCCGCTGGTCTGCATGCCATGCAGCCCGACCGAGGCGAGATCGGCCATCGCGTCGGGCAATTCCTCGAGCTTGATCCAATGGAACTGGATGTTCTGGCGCGTGGTGAAATGGCCATAGCCGCGATCGTAGCGCCGCGCCACATACGCCAACATGCGCATCTGTTTCGACGAAATCGTGCCATAGGGAATCGAAATCCGCAGCATGTAGGCGTGAAGCTGCAGATAGGTCCCGTTCATCAGCCGCAGCGGCCGAAATTCCTCCTCGGTCAATTCACCGGAGAGGCGGCGCTTGATCTGGTCGCGGAACTCGGCGACGCGCTCGTTCAGCAACGTCCGGTCGAATTCGTCATAGACATACATGACGGCCTCACACGCCCACGGGAACGCGCGGCAGCTCGAAGGTCGGGCCGGCGCAGCGGATGCGCTCGCGCAAATTGCCGGGCAAGATTTTTCCGTCCACCGCGATTTCGACCGGCGCGGCATAGTCGCCCACCACCAGGGTCCCCTGGCCGGCCGCTTCCTTCAACAGCGCAATCGCTTCCTCGGACGTGGTCACGACCAGCGCCGCCGCGAGATCGGTGGTCCAGCCGCCTTGGCGCGCGCGATGGATGACGGCGCCGTCCGTCAAGCGGTTGGCGGTAATGGCGACGGGACCGTCGATGCGCAATTTCTGGTCGAGCGGCGAAGTCATGCCAAATTCCCGGTAAAGCCCTTGAGTAATCGTTCGATTCGAATTTAGGGAGATATCACCCGCCCGACAAGTGAAATGCCTTAATTTCACATAATCCAAGTGCTATTCGGGCATTCCCGGCTCCAAGACCGAGCGGTCGAGATCGCGAACAATAAAAACAACCCGGGAGCGGCGGTCCTGGTCGGGCCAGGCCGACAGCGCGACCGGCGGATGATGGAGAAAATGAATGCCGTGGATGGCGACCGGCGCCGGCTCGCCCGCGACGTTCAACAGCCCCTTCATCCGCAACAGATTCTCGCCATGCTCGCCGGATATCCGCTCCAGCCAGGCCTGGGTCCGGGCCAGGTCGAGCGGCTTATCGAAGGTGAAGCAAAAGGCGCGGATGCGGTCGTCGTGGCGATTCACGTCGAGCGCGTCGTGTTCGTGATGGTCATGGTCATGGTCATGGTGGTGATCGTGATCGTGCGAAGAGGCTTGCGCCTCGGCATCGATCCAGGCGCGCACCTCGGAAATCTTGTCGTCCAGATCGAAGCCCGCGCCGCCGAAGAGACGCTCGGGATCGACCGCCTCGCCGCGCGTCTCGAGAATCGGCGCGCCGGGATTGAGCCGTTTGAGCCGCGCGGTCAACGGCGCCATATCGCCGCCCGGCACCAGATCGATCTTCGACAGCACCAGCCGGTCGGCGACCGCCACCTGCTTCACCGCCTCGCGATGCTCGTCGAGCGTGCGCTCGCCATGCACGGCATCGACCATGGTCACGACCGGGCCGATGCGGAACAAATCCATCATGCCGATATCGTAAATGAGGCCCTGCAGGATCGGCGCCGGATCGGCCAGCCCCGTGGTCTCGACCAGGATGCGTTTGAACCGCGGCACCTCGCCCTTGTCGCGGCGATAGGCGAGATTGTCGAGCGTCTCCAGGAGCTCGCCGCGCATGTTGCAGCACAGGCAGCCCGACGCCAGCAGGATGACATCGTCCGACGCCTTTTCCACTAGCGCGTGGTCGAGGCCGATCTCGCCGAATTCGTTGACGATCACCGCCGTCTCGTCCATCGCCGGATGGCGCAGCACCCGGTTCAGCAGCGTGGTCTTGCCGCTGCCGAGAAACCCGGTCAGCACCGAAACCGGCAAACGGTCCGCGAAATTGCTCATGCCTTATCCTGGCCGAGATCGGCCGCCGCCGCAATCGGCGGCTCGACAAGCGAGGGCTTGCCCCGGCCCAGGCTTCACACTAGAAACTATAATAGATTTGGGAAGAAGCCGGTCATCGGCCGCTCCAATGCCGGGATGGATCTCGTTCCAGCCTCGGCCCCCTATCGATCCATCGGGAGGAGTTCATGCGGAAAATTCTGGGAATCGTCGCGGCAGCCGCTTTGGTCGCGGGCACCGGCATCGCGCGCGCCGACGACCTGCCGCCGCTCAAGATCGGCGTCATCATGACGTATTCCGGGCCATTCGCGACCTACGGCCATCAGGCCGATCTTGGCATTGAGACTTATCTCAAGGCGCATGGCGACACGATCGCCGGCCGCAAGATCGAGTTCGTCCGCAAGGACGATACCGGCGTGGCGCCGGACGTCTCCAAGCGCGTGACCCAGGAACTCGCGGTCCGCGACAAGGTGGATATTATTTTCGGCGGCTGCTGGTCGCCCAACGCCTTCGCTTCCGCCCCGGTCGTGACCGAAGCCAAGATTCCGTTCTTCATCATCGTCGCCGCGACCGACGGCATCCCGGCGAAATCGCCCTATATGGTGCGAATGAGCCAGCCGGTCAGCGTTCCGGTCTATACCGAGGGGAGATGGGCGGCGGAAACAAAGGGCTGGAAGACCGGATATAGCGCGGTCGCCGATTACGTTCTCGGGACCGCCGGCGCCGCCGCCTTCCTCAAGGGCATGGAAGATGGCGGCGGCAAGGTCATCGGCAATGTTCGTATCCCGGTGAGCAATCCGGACTTCACGCCCTTTGTCCAGCGTATCAAAGAGGCGCATCCGCAGGTCGCGCAATTGTTCTTGCCGGCCGGCGCGCTCGCCGTCGGCTTCGTCAAGGCCTACCACGATATCGGCCTGTTGAAGGACGGCATCAACCTGGTCACCGGCCCGCTCAGCGAGACCCAGCCGACCGAAACCTTGGGCGACTTCGTCGACGTCATCTACACCGCGGGCAACTGGATCGAGGATAATGACAGCCCGGCCAACCAGGAATTCCTCAAGGCGTTCCGCGACGCCGAGGGCCCGGACGCCCGCCCTGGCTTCGTCGCGATGAACATCTGGGACGCGCTCAATATCACGCGGCAGGTGGTCGAGGCCCAGAACGGCAAGATCGACCCCGACGCCACCATGGGCCTGTTGCGCGGCCATCAGTTCGTCAGCCCGCGCGGCCCGGTTGCATTCGATAAGGATACCGGTGAAATCATCCAGAATGTCTATCTGCAGCAGGCAGTGACCGAGAACGGCAAGATTACGATGAAGCTGATCCAGACTCTGCCGATGGTTCACGCGCAAACAATCGCGCAATAACGTCCCGGCGCGGCCGCGGACATTTCGCCCCGGCCGCGCCTCTTTCTCTCGGCAAAAAGCATTTTCCCGTGCCACCGATCGTCATAGGCATCGTTCAAGTTCTGTTCGACGGCGTCGCCTTCGGCATGCTGCTGTTCGTCATGTCGGTGGGCCTGTCGATCACGCTCGGCATGATGCGCTTCGCCAATCTGGCGCATGGCTCTTTCGCCATGCTCGGCGGCTACACCACCACAACTTTGATGAGGCATGCCGGCTGGTCGTTCCTCGCCACCCTGCCCGTCTCTTTCGTCTTGATCGCGGCCGTCAGCGTGGTGTTGGAGCGCGTGCTGTATCGCCGCATGTATCAGGCAAAGGAGCTCGACCAGGTGCTGCTGACGGTCGGCATCATCTATATGTCGATCGCCGGCGCCGCCTATGTCTGGGGACCGGAACCGCAGGCCATTTCCCTGCCCGATTATCTCACCGT
Source organism: Rhodospirillales bacterium (assembly GCA_015654725.1). Taxonomy (GTDB): domain Bacteria; phylum Pseudomonadota; class Alphaproteobacteria; order ATCC43930; family CGMCC-115725; genus JAATGI01. Next base: position 5,417 of record JAATGI010000493.1, on the reverse strand, counting down.
CTATCGTACGGTGGGCTGGTTCAGCTTCAGCACGTACGGCGCCCTTTTGCTGGCGGTCGGCACCGTGCTCACCTTGGCGATATTTTTCGGCCTGGAGCGGACCCGCTTCGGCGCCATGATCCGCGCCGCGGTCGATGACCGGCGCGTGGCGCTGGGCGTCGGCATCGACGTCAATCGCGTCTTCACCATCACCTTCGCCGTCGGCAGCGGGCTCGCCGGGCTTGGCGGCGCGCTCGGCATCAACGCGCTCGGCCTCGATCCGAGCTTCCCGATCGAATATCTCGTCTTCTTCCTGATCGTGGTCAGCATCGGCGGCACCGCCGGCTCGGTCAAAGGCGCGCTGGCGGCAGCATTGCTGCTCGGCCTCTCGGACACCGCCGGCAAGTATTACATCCCGCAAACCGGCGCCTTCATCATCTATGTCGTGATGCTGCTGGTGATGCTGTGGCGCCCGAATGGATTGTTCGGCCGGGCATGACCGCCGCCGAGCCCGCCCGCGACAGCGCGCCAGCCCCGTCGGCGGTCGCGGATTTTCGCGCCCAGGCGCGCTGGCAATGGTACGAGCCGCTGTTCTGGCTCGGCGCCATCGCCTGGTATTTCCTGCTGCCGACCTATCTGCCGCTCGGCACCCAGATCCTGGCGACGGCACTGTTCGCGCTGTCGCTCGATCTGATCCTCGGCTATGGCGGCATCGTCTCGCTCGGCCATACCACTTTTTTCGGCGTCGGCGCCTACACCGCCGGCCTGTTGGCGCGGTACGGTTGGCAAGAGCCGATTTCGTGCCTGGTCGCCGCCGGCCTGCTGGCGGCTTTCGCCGGTTGGATTTGCAGCTTCGTCATCGTGCGCGTGCAGGGCATCGCGCTGTTATTGGTGACGCTCGGCATCAATCTCGTGCTCTACGAAGCCGCCAACAAGGCCTACAAGATCACCGGCGGCGCCGACGGCTTGCAAGGCATCGAATTCTCGCCCCTGCTCGGCATGTTTCATTTCGATATGCTCGGCCGCACCGCCTATCTCTACACCCTCATCGTCGTGTTCCTGGTCTTCCTCGTGGCGCGGCGCATCGTCTATTCGCCCTTCGGACTGGCGCTGCGCGGCATGCGCGAGAACTGGAAGCGCATGCCGGCCCTGGGCGCGGGTCTGCGCCGTCACGGCGCGCTGATCTTCGTGCTGTCGGCGGCAATCGCTGGGATCGCCGGCGCGCTCCTCGCCGAATCGGTGCAGTTCGTGGCACTCGATTCGCTCGCCGTTCAGCGCTCCGTCGATGTGCTCACCATGCTGATCGTCGGCGGCACCGGCGTCCTTTATGGCAGTTTCGTCGGCGCGGTGGTTTACATGGTGGCGCGCGACCAGCTCGCCGATCTCAATCCCGCTTACTGGTATTTCTGGATCGGGTTGATGCTGGTGCTGGTGGTGCTGTTCACCCGCAACGGCGTGGTCGGCGCGCTCGCCGACAGCGCCGCCTGGGTGCAACGCAAGCGCGGCCGTGGACCCGCGCCATGACCGGCGTGGCATTGGCGACGCGTGGCCTTTACAAAAGCTTCGGCGCGTTGCGGGTCACGCAGGACGTGAATTTCACGCTGCCCGCGGGCGCGCGCCACGCGTTGATCGGACCCAATGGCGCGGGCAAGACCACCTTCATCAACCTCTTGACCGGCGCGCTGCCGCCCGATGCCGGCACGATCGAGCTCGACGGCGTCGACATCACCGGCTTGCCGCCCGACCGGCGAGTCAAGCGCGGCCTGGCGCGGACCTATCAGATCAACACCCTGTTCCCCGACCTGACGCCGTTGGAAGCCGTGACCCTGGTGATGTGCGAGCGCCACGGCGTGTCGCGGCAATGGCTGCGGCCCTTGGCGCGCTCCCGCGCCATCATCGAGGAGGCCTACGCGCTGCTGGTGCAGCTCGGCATCGGCGATTTCGCCCACCGCCAGACCCGCCATCTCGCCTATGGCCATCAGCGCGTGCTCGAGATCGCGCTCGCCTTGGCGACGCGGCCCCATGTGCTGCTGCTCGACGAGCCGGCGGCCGGCGTGCCGGCGCAGGAAAGCGGTATGCTGTACGAGGTCATCTCCGGCCTGCCGAAAGACATCGCGGTGCTGTTCATCGAGCACGACATGGATCTGGTGTTCCGCTTCGCCAGCCGGATCACGGTGCTGGTCTCCGGCAAGACCCTGCGCGAAGGGCCGCCCGCCGCGATCGCCGAGGATGCCGAGGTCCGCGCCGTCTATCTCGGAACCCCGGTCCATGACTGAGGCGCTGCTGCGGGTCGAGGCGCTGCGCGCCGGCTATGGCGATGCCGTGGTCATCGACGATATCGGCTTCGCGCTCGGTGAAGGCGAGGCGCTCGCCATCCTGGGCCGCAACGGCATGGGCAAGACCACGCTGATCCTGACGCTGATGGGCCAGACGCGCCGGTTCGGCGGCACCATAGCGTTGCGCGGCACGCGGCTGGAGCGTCTGCCGACCAACCGCCGCGCCGCGCTCGGCCTGGGCTGGGCACCGCAGGAGCGCAACATTTTCGCCTCGTTGAGCCTCGAGGAGAACCTCACCGTGGCGGCGCGGCCGGGGCCTTGGAACGTGGCGCGGGTGTTCGATTTGTTTCCCTCCTTGGCCGAGCGACGGCGCAATTTCGGCAATCAGCTGTCGGGCGGCGAGCAACAGATGCTGGCGATCGCCCGCGCCCTCATGACCAACCCCGCCCTGTTGCTCCTGGACGAACCGCTCGAAGGCCTGGCGCCGATCATCGTCGAGGAATTGACGCGCACCATTCGCCGCCTCACGGCCGAAGGCGTCGGCTTGATCCTGGTCGAGCAGCACACCCAACTCGCGCTCGGGCTGACGCGCCAGGCGATCATTATCGAGCGCGGCCGCATCGTGTTTCAAGGCACGAGCCGAAGCCTCGAGGACGATCCGGCGATCCTGACGCGGTATGTCGGCCTGCGCGGCGAGCGGGGGCCGGCGGCCTCACGCGGAATTGCGCGGCACCCGTCCAGCCCGCGGGAAACCTCGCCTTGACACGGCGCGAACAAACCCGTCAATCATTGCCGGAAAAACGGAAACGCGGAACAGTAGGGGGAGGAACGTGGCCAATTATTTGACCACAGCGGCGGCGTTGACCTTTAACGGCGTCTCGTTCGGGATGATTCTGTTCCTGATCTCGTCGGGCCTCACCGTGACGCTCGGCGTGATGCGCCTCGTCAACCTCGCGCATTGCGGCTTCGCCATGATCGGCGGCTATATCGCGTTGACCGCCATGGATTATCTCGGCTTGGGCCTGCTCGCCGCGCTGCCGGTCGCCATTATCGGCACCATGATCATCGCGGTCGCGATCGAAGGCACGCTGTTTCGCTGGGTCTACGGCGTCTCGGAACTGAACCAGATTCTGATGACCATTGGATTGGTGTTCGTGATGGTGGCGCTGTGCAACATCGTCTTCGGCCCGCTGTTGCACGCCTTGGCGGTGCCGAGCTGGCTCGTCGGCAATCTCGAACTCGGCGGCGTCACCGTTTCCATCTATCGCTGCTTTCTCGTCGTGGTCAGCGGCCTCATCGCCATCGGCATCTGGTATGTGGTGGAACGCACCGATTTCGGCGCGCGGCTCAGAGCCGCGGTCGACAATCCGCGCATGGCGCGTTGCGCCGGCATCGATGTACGGCGGATCTTCTCGGTGACCTTCGCCGCCGGATGCGGTCTCGCGGCGGCGGGCGGCGTGCTCGGCACCCAGATGCTGCCGCTCGAACCCTATTATGCGTTGAGCAACCTCATCCTGGTGCTGATCGTGGTGGCGACGGGCGGCCTCGGCAGCCTCAAGGGCTCGTTCGCGGCGGCCCTGATCATCGGCGTCATCGACACCTATGGCCGTTACATATTGCCCAGCGGCGGCGGCTTCGTCATGTACGCGATCGTCCTGGTGCTATTGCTGGCGCGGCCGCAAGGCCTGTTCGCGAGGGCCTAGGCATGACAACCCTGCCGCAAACCCGCCCCCTCGTCGCCTCGATGCGCGGCGCCTTCACCGCGCACCACATCAATTGGATCGATGTCGGCATCTGGGTGGTGGCGATCGCCGCTTATTTCGTGGTGCCCAGCTATCTGTCGCTCGGCACCATCGTGCTGATTTTCATTCTCTTCACCCTGTCGCTCGATCTCGCGGTCGGCTATGGCGGCATCGACACGCTCGGCCAAGGCGCGTTCTTCGGCGTCGGCGGCTATGCCGCGGCCTATTGGGCGCTCAACGTCACCGGCGAGCCGATTTCGGGGCTGGTGGTCGGCGGCATCGCGGCGTCGATCCTGGGCGTGCTCTCCGGCGCGCTGATTCTACGCACCCGCGGCCTTACCCTGATCATGCTGACGCTCGCCATCACCTCGATGCTCCATGAATTCGCCGTCACCGCGAAATCGGTCACCGGCGGCGATGACGGCCTCACCGGCTATAGCATCGACCCGGTGCTGGGCCTGTTTCATTTCGACATGTATTTCCGCACCGCCTATTTCTATGCCCTCGCGGTACTCGCCGTGGCCTTCGTGGTGGCGCGCGTCGTGGTCAATTCGCCCTTCGGCCTGACGATCCGGGGCATCCGGGAAAATCCGGTGCGCATGCGGCTGCTGGGCGTGCCGATCCGCAACCGGCTGATCGGTCTGTTCACGCTCTCGGGGGCGATGGCGGGCGTGGCCGGCGCCTTGTCGGCGCAGGTGACCGGCCTGATCGGCACCGACACGCTTACCTTCCTGGTCTCGGGCAATGCCCTGATCGGCCTCATTCTCGGCGGCTTCGGCCGGCTTTATGGCGCGTTCCTGGGCGCCGCCCTGTTCGCGATTTTTTCCGACCGCGCCGCCGCGATCAATCCGTTCCATTGGCTCTTGGGCCTTGGCGTGCTGCTGATTCTCGCGGTGCGGTTCATGCCCGACGGCCTGATCGGCGTCATCGACCGGGTGCAAAAGCGGTTCGGACGCAAGGGCACCGAAGCATGACCGCCGCCCAGAATGGCGGGCAGCCCGCCCTGGAAATTGCCGGCCTTTATAAAAATTTCGGCGCCCTCAAGGTAACGCAGAATCTCAATCTGGCGCTGCAGCCGGGCGCGCGGCACGCGCTGATCGGTCCCAACGGCGCCGGCAAGACCACGCTGGTCAATCAGATCACCGGCGTGCTCGCGCCCGATGCCGGCACGATCAAGCTGTTCGGCAAGGACATCACCAAGGCCGCGCCGGAAACCCGGGTGGCGCTCGGCGTGGTGCGCACCTTTCAGATCATCTCGCTGTTCCTGCGCTTGACCGTCGCCGAGAATGTCGGTCTCGCGATCGCCGCGGCGAAGGGGGTCGATGCCAGACCCTGGGGCAGTTTTCGCGACGACGACCGGGTCGTCGAAGGCGTCGCCGGAGTGCTCGGTGGTCTGGATGTGTTTTTGGTTGGGCTGCGG
>JAATGI010000355.1 GCA_015654725.1 Rhodospirillales bacterium | reverse complement strand
GACGAGATGTGGCTGCGATACATGCCGATGTCGCGGTAATAGCGCTCGATCCGGCTGCCCTTGCGCGTGGCCTGCGAGCTCGACGCGTCGAACACGATGTTGACGGCGCGAATGGCCAGTTGTCCGGCATGCTGGATCATGCCCCACAGCCGCAGACTCATTTCGAGGGTGAAGGGCGTGCCGTCGACGGCCCAGCGACGGCAATTCTCCATATATTTCTCGCCGGCATGAAGCAGGATGCCCTCGGCCGCGTCGGCGAGGGTCGCCGCTTGGCCATAGGCGCGTTGATAATCGCCATGCTGGAAGCGCGGCGTCACCGGCGGAAAGATCGTCGGCCGCTTCAGCACGAGCGCTTCATACTCGTCGAGCGCGGCGCGCGCCGCGCCGATGATCGGCGCGACCAACCCCATGTGATAGGGGCCCATCACCTGGCCCAGATACATGGAATTGCCGTGGAGCCGCGTACCCGGCGTGCCGTCGCGCGACAGCGCGCCTTGAAGCCAAAGGCCGAAACCCGGCGCCGTATGATGCGCTGGAATAAAGGCGCGCTCGATCCTCACGGCATTGGATCCGGAGGCGCGCATGCCCAGCGTCTTGTCGCCGCCCCAATCGTCGAGCACGGTCACGGCGCTTCTGGGCGCCACGAAATTGATCGCGGTCGGCGGCTCGGCCCCGTCAATGACGCGCGCGCCGCCGATAAAATGCGTCGCATGCGGAACGCCCGAGCAATAGTCCCATTGGCCCGATACGATATAGCCGCCCTCGGCCGGCGTCGCGGTACCCTGGGGCGCCGGGCGGTGCGGCGCGACGAAATGCCCGTCGGGGCCGAAGAGATCGCGTTGTCCTGCCTCGCTCCAATGCGAAGCGACGACGAAGGCATGCGCCGCGGCGAGCGTCAGGCACCAGCCAGCGCCGGGATGGCCGCGGCAAATCTCGAGCATCGCCTTGTAATAGGTCGGGATGTCGAATTCGTAGCCGCCGAACATCCGCGGCTGGACGGCGCGGTAAAATCCGGCCTTCTGAAAGGCGCGGTGCATGCCTTCGGTATAGGAGCCGCGCTCCTCGGCCTCGTCCTGCTCGGCGCGCAAGCGCGGCACCAGCGCGGTCGCGCGCGCGATCAGCTCGGCCGGCGTCAGATCGGGTTCTGGAACCGGATAGACCGCCATGCGGATCGTTACATCCCGAACATCTCGACCGGCAGGCCGAAATGCGCGCGCGCGATCGGCGCCGCGAAATTCAGGATCTGCGCCGAGATGTGGCTGCGATACATGGCGACGTCGCGATAATAGCGCTCGATGCGCTGGCCCTTCTTGGTCGCGGCCGAGCTGGCATTGGCGAACACGATATCGACCGCCTCGCCGGCGAGCCGCCCGGCCTGCTGCACCATGCCCCAGAGCCGCAGATCGTCTTCGAGGCTGATAGCCTGGCCGGTCTCGGCCCAGCGCCGGCATTGCCACATATATTTCTCCCCGGCCTCGACCAGGATGCCCTCGGCCGCGTCCGCCAATCCCACCGCCTGGCCCCAGGTTCGCTGGAAATCGACATGTTTGAAGCGCGGCAGGCCCGGCGGAAACCGCGCCTCGCGCGTGGTGATGATGGCTTCGAATTCGTCGATGGCGGCCAGCGCGGCGCCCAGGATCGGTGTCACCAACGACATATGATAGGGGCCGGACGTGCGGCCCAAATACATCGGGTTGCCGTGAAGCCGCGTGCCCGGCGTGCCTTTGGCGGTCGTCTCCGCCGCGCGCCAAGTCCCATAACCGTAGGTGGTGTGGGATTTGGGAATGAACACGTCCTCGATCTTGACGCTGTTCGAGCCGCTGGCGCGCATGCCCAGGGTCTTGTCGCCGCCCCAATCGTCGAGCACGGTCAATGACCGTTTCGGCACCGCCAAGGTGAGCGTGGCGGCTTTGTCGGCGCCGCCGTCGCGCGCCACGGCGAGGAAATGGGTGGCGTGCGGAATCCCGGAGCAATAATCCCATTGGCCGGTGAGGCGATAGCCGCCTTCGGCCGGCGTCGCCAGGCCGGTCGGCGGGGCGCGATGCGGTGCCGAGAAATTGCCGTCGGGGCCGAACAATTCGCGCTGCCCCTGTTCCTCCCAATGCGAGCCGACCACCCAGGGATGCGAGGCGCACAGCGTCAGGCACCAGCCGGCGCCGGGATGGCCGCGCGAGATTTCAAGCATGGTCTTGTAGAAGGCCGGAACGTCGAACTCATAGCCGCCGAAGAGGCGCGGCTGGAGGATGCGGTAAAAGCCAGCCTTGAGGAATTCGCGGTGCATGTCCTCGGTGTAGCCGCCCAGCTCCTCGGCCTCGTCCTGCTCGGCGCGCAGCCGCGCGCGCAGAGCCGTGGCGCGCGCGATCATTTCCTCGGGCGTCAGATCGGGTTCCGGAACCGGATAGACGGTTGGCGCTCGCGATTTCAATGCTCGTGCCATGGGACCCTCACGACAGCGCCGGCGCTTCGAGCACGCGCCATTCGGGTGAAATTTTCAATGCCGCGCCCGTGACCGCCTGCAATTGCGCGAAATCGAGATCGGGCACGGTCTCGCGCACGACGAGCCCGCCCGGCGCGACATCGATCACGGCGAGGCTCGAATAGATCACCTTGACGCAATGCGGGGCGGTCAAGGGATAGCGGCATTGCGTGAGGATGCGCGGCTTGCCGTCCTTGGTGGTGTGCTCCATCAGGACGCGGATCGCCTTGGCGCCGACCGCCAAATCCATGGCGCCGCCCACCGACGGCGCGGTCATCGGGTCGCGGTGTTCCAATTGGCGAGATCGCCTTTCTCGGAAACCTCGAACGCGCCGAGCATCGCGATATCGAGATGGCCGCCGCGAATCATCAGGAAGGAATCGGTGTGGCTGAAGGTCGAGCCGCCGGGCACGAAGCTGGTCGGCTGGGTACTGGCATTGAAGATATCGGGATCGACATTTCCGGGCTTGGGCGTCGGCCCCATGCCGAGAATGCCGACCTCGGCCTGCAACACCACCTCGCGGCCCTTGGGGATGTAATCGGGAGCGAGGCTCGGCATGCCGACGCCAAGATTGACATAGGCGCCGTCCCAAATGTCCTGGGCCGCGCGCCAGGCGATCTGATGGCGGTTCAAGGGCGTCATGGCCGCGCGCTCCAATTCAGCGGGTCGCGATCGACCACCACGACGCGATCGACGAAGATGCCCTGGCAATGGACTTGGTCCGGATGGAAGCCGCCGAGCGGCACCATCTCCAACACCTGCACCGCGCTGACCGCCGCCGCCTGCGCCATCACCGGATTGAAATTGCGCCTTGTGTGGCGGAACACCAGATTGCCCCAGCGATCGGCTTGATAGGCGCCGATGAGGGCGAGATCGCCCTTGATCGGCGTCTCGAAGACATAAGGCTCGCCATCGATCAGCCGCGTCTCCTTGCCCTCGCCCAAGAGCGTGCCGGCCGAGACTCGGGTGTAGAACCCGCCGAGGCCGGCGGCGGCGGCGCGCATACGCTCGCTGAGCGTGCCTTGCGGCACCACTTCGAGTGCCACCTCGCCCGATTTATAGGCGGCGCCGAACGCGTCGCCGCCGGTGAAGCGCGGGTAGGAGCAGACGATCTTCCTGACGCGATGCTCGCGAATGAGCGCGGCGATACCGCGGCTCGGCCCGCCAACGCCGTTCGCCACGATGGTCAAGTCGCGCGCGCCCGTGGTCAGCAGCGCCTCGGCCAAGGCCACCGGCTCGTCGCCGGCGGAAAAGCCGCCGACCATCACGGTCGCGCCGTCCTTGGCCCCCGACACGGCCGCTTCCAGCGTCGCTACCTGCTTGTCGATCATGAAAGCGCCCGAACCTGCTTCGCCATTTCGTATTTCTCTTGGTCGCTAAACTAACCGCCAAGACGCCAAGACACCAAGTGGCCTTTTCGCCATACCGGCGAAAGCCGGTATCCACGGTTTGCCCGTCTTGCGTTGCCTTCGAGGCCCGCGTTGAAGAGCTTGTCGGAATCGGGGAGAACGGGCCTAGACGAGTTCGTACTCGACCATTTCCAGCGGCGCCTGAAAATAGGCGCGGCGAAACTCGTCCTGGTCGGCAAAGCGCTGCGCTGGCAGGCGGCGGCGCGTGAACTGGATCGACAAAGGACGGATATCGAACGGATAGGGCGCGAAAGCGACCTGGCGCGCCGAGACCGGATTCATCGTGATGCGCAGCCCGACGAAATTCTCGGCGCCATAGACGGTCGGCACCGGCTCGATATGCTGCGGATAGGGTTCCTGACAGGTGAAATAAAGCCCGAGCTGATCCCATACCTGCAGCAATTGGTAGTTGGTCCAGACCTGGGTGGCGCCGAAGGTCGCGCATTCGATCGCTTGCCGTGTCTCGGCGCGGTCGATGAACTCCTCGATTTCCGGCGACAGGCGCTGCGGGACCGGATGCGGCGGATGGGTGAGCGCGCCGTAACGGCCGCGCCACAGGCCGGTGCGGTGCATGCCGACAAGCAGTCCGGCATAAGGATCGTCCGCCAGCAACTCGTCGCGGCACCAACGATAGGCTTCGAGTTGACGCTCGCCGCCGGGCGCGCGGAAGAAATGCGGCGTCTCGCCGGTCGCCGGATCGAAATAGGGCGCGGTCTCGTAGCGCAGCCAGCCGAAATCGTGAAACGCCGCCGCGCGCGCCACGGATTCGTAGGGGCGCGGCGTCGCGAATTGCGTATTGCCCCAATGCGCCGCCAACTGGCCGACCAGGCGCGAATGGTCGGTCTGCGCGATCAAGAGGGTGGTGCCGTCGGCTTCCTTGCGGACGATCATGCGCCCGATTATCGCATCGACGGCGCCGTCATCGCAGTGGAAAGAATCGCAGCCGGATCGTCGGCCGCCGCCTTGCCCGCTAAACCATCGTGATTAGAACTGCCGCGGCACTGGGCCGGGCCAGACATCGAACTTGGCGCGGCGGTATTGAAGCGGATAGGCGGCGGCGGCGCCCAGGAGCTTCGCCGCGTGCCAGGCCCAGCGCGGATTGTCGAGCTCGGCGCGCGCCAGCGCCACCATGTCGGCGGCGCCATCGGCGACGATCTCCTCGGCCTGTTGCGGCGTCAGAATCAGGCCGACCGCGCGGGTCATCATGCCGGTCTCAGCACGGATGCGCTTGGCGAACGGCACCTGGTAGAGCGGCGCCACTGGGATTTTCTGCGCCGGCGTCGATCCGCTCGATGAGACGCAGACGAAATCGCAGCCCAGCGCCTTCAATTCGCGCGCGAACACCACGGCTTCCTCGATGGTCCAGCCGCCCTCGGCCCAGTCGGTGGCGTTGATGCGCGCGCCCAAGGGTTTGTCCGACGGCAGCACCGCGCGCACCGCCTCGAACACCTCTAAGGGAAATTTCATCCGGCCCTTCAGATCGCCGCCATATTCGTCGTTGCGGCGGTTGGAGAGCGGCGACAGGAATTGCTGCATCAAATAGCCATGCGCCATATGCAGCTCGACCTCATCGAGGCCGAGACGAACGGCGCGCCGCGCGGCGATGACGAATTCTTCTTTGACGCGATTGAGGCCGGCGCGGTCGAGCGCCGTCGGCGTGTGCCAGTCGGCATAAGGAATCGCCGACGCCGAGACGGTTTCCCACGCGCCATCTTCTTTGCTGAGCGCGCCCATGCCCTTGGGGTTGCCGGGCGGATAGGTGGAGGCCTTGCGCCCGGCATGGGCGAGCTGAATCCCGATCGGCGCCGCGCCATAGCGCCGGGCGGCGGCGAGGCCGCGCGCCATCGCCTGTTCGTTTTCGTCGGAATAAAGCCCGAGGCAGGTCGGCGTGATGCGGCCCTGCGCTGAAACGCCGGTCGCCTCGATCACCACGAGGCCGACGCCGCCAAGCGCGAACTGCGTCCAATGAAACAGATGCCAGTCGGTGGCGCTGCCCTCAACCGCGCTGTATTGGCACATCGGCGCCACCACGATCCGGTTGGGGAGCGTTAGGCCGCGCAGCCGGATCGGCTCGAATAATTTGCTGGTCATCGATGAAGTGCTTCCCCTATTGATCCGCATATTTCGTCATTCCCGCGGAAGCGGGAATCCAGGTAGGCGGCGAGCGGCCGCCCTGGGTCCCTGCTTTCGCAGGGACGACGAAAAAACTACGTCATTCAACCACCTTCCGTTTGCGCAAATCGGCGATGCTCGCCGCGTCGAATCCCAGCGCGTGCAAGACTTGGTCCGTATGCTCGCCTTTTTCCGGCGCGGGCGAGTTCAATTCCCAGGGCGTGCGGCTCAGGGTAATGGGCTGGGCGAGATATTCGGTGCGGCCGCGCTTCGGATGATTGAGCGCGCGTGCCATGCCGAGATGCCGCACCTGCGGATCGGCGAACACCTCTTCGATGTTGTAGATCGGGCCGGCGGGCACGCCCGCCTCGTTGAAGAGGTCGATCCATTCGGCGGAAGTCTTGGTGCGGGTAATTTCCTCGATCGCGGGATTGAGACGGTCGCGATTCCGGAACCGCATGCGCATGTCGGCGAACAGCGGGTCGGTGAACAAGCCGGGCGCGCCGAGCGCGTCGCAAAAGCGGCGATAAATCTCCTGGCCCGTGGTGGCGATGTTGATATGCCCGTCCTTGGTCTGGAACACGCCGGTCGGCGCGCCGGCCGGGTGGTTGTTGCCGGCCTGGCCCGGCACTTGCCGATCCATGAGCCAGCGCGCCGCCTGGAAATCGAGCATCGCGATCTGCGCGCCGAGCAGCGAGGATTGCACCCATTGGCCTTCGCCCGATTTGTCGCGCTCGATCAGGGCCAAGAGAATGCCTTGCGCCGCGAAAATCCCGGCGCACAGATCGGCGATCGGAATGCCGGCGCGCGCCGGGCCCTGGCCGGGCAGGCCGGTCACCGACATGATCCCGCCCATGCCTTGCGCGATCTGGTCGAAGCCGGGCCGCTCGCGATAAGGCCCGGTCTCGCCGAAGCCCGAGATGCTGGCGTAGACGAGACGAGGGTTTACCGCCCGCAACGTCTCATAATCGATGCCGAGGCGGAATTTCACGTCGGGCCGGTAGTTCTCCACCACCACGTCGGCATCAGCGACCAGCCGTTTCAAGAGCGCCACGCCGTCCTTGTGCTTCAGGTCGATCGCGATATCGCGCTTGTTGCGGTGAAGATTCTGGAAGTCCGAGGAATCGCGGCTGCCGCCTTGCAGCGGGTCTTCGCCGGTGGCCTCGACCTTGACGACATCGGCGCCCCAATCGGCTAATTGCTTGACGCAGGTCGGCCCCGACCGCACCCGGGTGAGATCGACGACCTTGATATGGGAGAGGGGGAGGGAGTTCGGTTCGTTCAATGGCGCGCGCCTTGACAGAATGCCCCTCCCCCCTCGAGGGGAAGGGAAGAAATGCTGCGCGGGAGCGCTGCATTTCGGGTGGGGGGTATATCCGTCGCAATACCCCCCACCCGCTCGAAGTCTCCGACTTCTCGCGACCTCCCCCTCAAGGGGGGAGGGGAAAATTGCAGCGACAAAACTATCCTCTTGGCAATTGGCGCCAATCGGAATCCTTCGGGATGATCTCGGCGAAGCCGCGCACCAGGCCCCATTCGATCGCGGGATCGAATTCCGGCGACTTCTTCTCGCCGGCGGCATGCTGCTTGGCTGCGTTCATCAGGGCGCGGCGCGCGCGCACGATCGGCAAATCGCTCGAGGCCAGAAATTCCTTGGCGCGGTCGGCGATGGCGCCTTGCGCCATGGCGACGGCGTAATCCTCGTGGCGCAGCACGGCGAAGCCCGACCATTTGCCGCCGTCGATCTTGGCGCGGTCCTGGCCATAGCGATTTTCGATGCCGCCCAAAATCGGCGTCATATCGGTGATCCTGGTCATGTTCGGCCAGTTGCTGTCGGTCAGGGGCCGCACGAGATTGTAGCGCACATCCCATTGCACCGAGGTCTCGTCATCGACCGGCACGGAGATGGTCAGGAGCTGCATCCCCTCGCGCCCGCCGCCTTGCGGAATGTAGGAGTACCAGGGCATCACGAATTCGCGCACGCGGACATAATGCGTCCCGTCCGGCATGTTGCGGACCGCCGCCTCGCGAAAACCATAGGGCTGTTCCTCGAATTCGAAGCGCGGCGCCAGATCGACCGTGGCGTTGTCGATATTGCTTTGGCCGAATTTCGCTTTGTCCTTGTTTGCCCAGTCCTGATGCAGGATGCCGACATGGGCGGAATCGAGCTGGCCTTCGAGGCCGTTGAGCCAGTTGGATTTGATCTTGCCGACATTGAAGCGGATATGGCTTTCGGGCAGATCGGTCCAGTTATAGCGCGGGAACGGCGCCGGCTCGCCGCCGCCGAGCCAGACCCAGAGAATACCGGCCGCCTCATGAGTCGGATAATGATTGACCTTGATGCGCGCCATGAAGGCGGCTCGGCGCTCGGGCGGCTCGGCCGGGACATCGACCACCTTGCCGGAGACGTCGATCTTCCAGCCATGAAAGATGCAGGTCAGGGCGCAGTCCTTGTTGTGCGCCAGCGCCAGCGAGACCCCGCGATGCGGGCAGCCTTCATCGAGCATGCCGACGCGGCCGTCGCTGGCGCGGAAGGCGATCAGGTCCTGGCCGAGTAGCCGGACGCGCTCGGGTGCGGCGTCGCGCTCCAGCCCCGCGCTCGGCATCGCTGGAACCCAGAATTGACGCATGAATTGGCCCATCGGCGTGCCCGGCCCGACGCGGCTCAACAGCTCGTTCTCTTCCTTCAGCATGTCCCGTCTCCTGCTCGTGCCGGCGATTTGCGCCGTTCTTGTTGTATGACAATAGGATAAGCCCATTGCGCCCGCCTGGGGAATGGGCTTTGCGCGCATGGCCGGATGCCGGCGGCGCGTCACTCCGCCGCGATGCGCTCACGCGGTAATTCGGCGCGCGCCAGTGTCCTGCCCAAGATCAAATCCGAGGCCTTGTCGCCGATCATGACGCAAGGTGCATTGGTATTGCCGGTGGTAATGGTGGGCATGATCGCGGCGTCGGCGACGCGCAAGCCGTCGATCCCGCGAACGCGAAGCTGGGGATCGACCACCGCGTTTTCGTCGATCCCCATGGCGCAAGTGCCGACCGGGTGATAGGCCGTCGTGGTCGTGTTGCGGATGAATTGGTCGAGCTCGGTATCGCTCTTGAGGCCGGGGCCGGGCACCACTTCCCGGCCGATGAGATGGGCGACGGGCGCGGCGGAGAATATCGCGCGCACCGTGCGAATGGCCTGGCGCAGTACCGCGAGATCGCCCGGCGCGCTGAACAGATTGAAATAGATGCGCGGCGGCGCCAGCGGATCGGACGAGGCGAGATTCATCCAGCCCCGGCTTTCGGGATGTTGCAGGCCGGAGCGCGAGGAAAACATGTGCGCCGCCGGTTTCTTGATGCCGGGGAACCAGGGCCCGGCCTCGGGCGAATTGGCGCCGATCAAGGTTTGAATATCGGGACGTTCGAGTTCGGGCCGCGAGCGATACCAACCATTGCCGACGACCGGCATGGTCGCCATCGGCCCGGTCCGCGCGACACCCCAGAGCAGCGCGGAGACGATAAGCCGGTCCCAGCGCAGATTGTTCACCAGCGTTACTGGCAGCTTCGCCAGATTGATGACGCTGACGCCGGCATGGTCCTGAAGATTTTTGCCGACCCCAGGCAGATCGTGGATCGGCGCGATGCCCAGCGCCGTCAATTCATCGGCCGGGCCGATGCCGGACAGCAAAAGGAGTTGAGGCGAATTATAGGCGCCGCCCGACAGAATCACCTCGCGGCCCGCCCTGGCCTGTTTCGCCTGCCCATCCTGAAGATAGTCGATGCCGACCGCGCGATGGTTTTCGATCGCGATGCGCGTCGCCAACGCGCCGGTTTCGAGGGTGAGATTGGGCCGCGCCAGCGCCGGCTTGAGGAAGGCCGACCAGGTGCTGGCGCGCTCGCCCCGATCGATGGTGAGGTCGGGGATGCCGAAGCCTTCGCAATCGGCGCCGTTCTGATCGTCATTGAAGGGAATGCCCGCTGCCTTCGCCGCGGCGAGGAACAGCGGCGTCAGCGGATTGGCCTCGGGCGTCCGTGAGATCGCGAGCAGGCCGTCGCCGCCGTGATAGGGCGTATCGCCGCGCGAATCGCGCTCGACGCGCCGATAATAGGGCAGCACATCCTCATAGCCCCAGCCTTCAAGGCCGAGCTGGCGCCACTGGTCGTAATCGCGCGGATGGCCGCGGGCATAGAGCATGCCGTTGATGGCACCCGAGCCGCCGACCAGCTTGCCGCGCGGCACCGGGATACGGCGGCCATTGACGCTCGGCTCCGGCTCGCCGCGGTAATTCCAGAGATAGTTCGGATCGGTCCAGAAGCGCCGCGCGGTCATCGGCAGGCGCAGCAGCGGATTGCGGTTGGGCGGCCCCGCTTCCAGCACCAGCACCTTATGCGCGGGATCGGCCGAAAGCCGCTCGGCCAACACGCAACCCGAGGTCCCGGCGCCGACAATGATGAAGTCGTATTCCGCTCTCATGATTCGCGCCCAGGAATTCCGGAGCCAAAGGCACGATGGCCGCCGCGCGACAATCCCGCGCTATTCATAATAGTCGGGCGCGTGTTTCTGCGCGGCGCTTTGCGGCGCGTCGTGATTGATCCAAAGCTGCCCGTGATATTTCTCCAGCAAATCGGCGACGCGCTGCATCGAGGCGATCGACTGTTCCTTGCTGAAGTTGAATCCCGGCACGCGGCGGTTATCCCAATTGCTCTTGAAGTGAGCGACATCGCCGCTCAAGACGATCCAGCCGGTCTTGGCGAGATGCAGCAAGAGCGACTCATGCCCCGGGGTGTGGCCGGGTGTCGATATGACCGTCACCGCGCCGTCGCCGAACACGTCCTTGTCGCCTTCGAGCTTGATCACGGGATGCGTCGCCGCGAAAGGCGGCGTCGGCTGGGCGAAGGCCCAATCATATTCCGCCTTCTGAATGAGCACGGTCACGGTCGGGAACAGCTCGACATTGCCGACGTGATCGGCGTGGGTGTGCGAGATCGCGACGTATTTGAGATCGGCCGGCTTGACGCCGAGCGCGGCCAACTGCGCTTCCAGCGTCTTCGGCCGCCGCCACACCACCGCGCCGTTGAAAGACGGCAGGCCGTCCGGCATCGCCGCGACTTTGTCGGCGATGCCGGTGTCCCACAACAGCCAATCGGCGCCGTGGCGGAGGAGATAGCAATTGTCGGAAAGGTCGATCGGCACGCCGACATTGACGCCCGGCGACCAGCGCGATTGATCCTGCGCGTGCGCGTGGCCGCAATCGAGCACATAGAGGCGGTCGACGACGCCTTGGGCATCGGCGCCGTTCATCCCCGCCCAGAGTAAACCCCCGGCCGCCAGCAACGCGCCAAAACGCTTCATCGCCGCCCTCCCTATTCTTGTACTATCGTAACAAGAGGAGGTGCAGCCATGAAGATCGATATTTTCCCCCATATTTTCCCCAAAGCCTATTTCGACAAGATGGTGGAGGTGATTCCGAATCGCGACGCGATCCGGCGCTGGACCAACATACCGGTGCTGTTCGATCTCGAGGCGCGGCTCCGCATGATGGACCAATGGCCCGACTATCAGCAGATTCTGACGCTTTCGATGCCGGCGATCGAGTTCGTGGCGCCGGCGGAGCGCTCGCCGGAATTGGCGCGCATCGCCAATGACGGCATGGCCGAGATCTGCGCCAAATATCCCACGCAGTTCCCGGGCTGGGTCG
>JAATGI010000477.1 GCA_015654725.1 Rhodospirillales bacterium | reverse complement strand
CCGCCGAGACGGTAAAGCCGGCATAGCGGCGGACGACCCCGTCCCAGGCGCTCTTCTCCCCCCGGAACAGGGCAACGAGATCGACGGAATCGGGCACCCTAGCGCCGTTTCCCGCGCGGCTTCGGCGCCGCCTTTTGGTTCATGGGCTTGGCCGCCGGCGGCTTGGTTTTCTTGGCGTGGGCAACGCGCAGCGCCGCTTGGTGGGCCTTGCGGGCCCAGGCGGCCAACTCTTCCGCATCCTCCATCGCCTCGGCCGGCACTTGCGAATAGGACATGGTCATGGTCTTGCCGTTCGGCATGGCGTAGCGGTACGGCTCCATCCCGGCGGCCTCGAAGTCCGGCCGGTTGGCATCGTCGGTACGGAAATAGATGGCGTCGCGCGCGATCAGCCCGAACATGATCGGTCCGTTATAGATGCCCCAGCCGCTGAACAGGTGGCGAACCGTTACCGGCGCCCAGCCGCGCAACTGGTCACGGACGAATTCGGCCAACGGATCGGGCGCTTTCGGCATGGTCAGGCGTCGAGACGCTTCATCAGGTAAAAACGCTTGTGGCCGGGCGGATAATCCTCGATCGCGGCGTAAACCTTGAAGCCGAGCTTGGGATAAAAACGCGGTGCCTGAAAGCTGGTCGTGTCGACCGTCATGCCGATGCAGCCGCGCCGCCGCGCCTCTTGCTCGGCGAGCCGCAACATTTTGCTGCCATGCCCTTGCCGGCGATATTTCCCGGCTAGCCAGAACAGCTCGATATGAGTCCATTGCCAAAATGAATAGCCGACCAGCCCGCCTCGCACCCGGCCGCTGCCGTCCTTGAGGAAGACGGCGAGCTGCTTCCAAAGCGCCGGGCCGACATGCAAGCTGTTATAGTCGATCAGCCCTGCCAGCACGACCTTGCGCGCCTTGGCGTTGGGCGCGCCCGAGATCAATTGATAGGTCGGGCGCGGCGCCGGCTTCGGGGCCCGCGCGGTCTTGCTCGCCATGGTGCCTATTTCTATTTTTTGCGGAATGAATCGAGGGTGACGACCGCGCCCGGCTTTGCGGCCGGAACCGCCTCGAGCTTGTGTTTCACGGCCCTCCCGCCCTCCAGCTGCGCCGCCGCCGGCTGTTGCGGCTGTTGCGCCGGTTGGCCCGGCGGCAACGGCTGAAATTGCAGGCCGAACTTGACCGACGGGTCGGCGAAGGCGGTGATCGCGGCGAACGGGATCACCAGCTGCTCGGGCTTGTTGGCGAAACTGAGGGTGACCGCGAAATCGTGGTCGCCGACCCTGAGGTCCCAGAATTGATGCTCCAGCACGATGGTCATTTCATCGGGATATTGCGCGGCAAGATTCGGGGCGAGGCCGACCCCCGGCGCCTTGGTCTTGAAGGTGACGTAGAAATGATGCGCGCCCGGAAGCCCGGTGTCGGCGGCGCGGCCCAGGGCCTCGCGCACGACGCCGCGCATCGCCGTCTCGACCATCTGATCGTATCGCAGCAGATCCTTCACGAGGCGCCCGACATCCTTCCCTTTGTTTTCGTCGCCGCCTTAACGACGGTCGTGTTTAAGTGGAGGGCTTCTGTTGCCCGGTGCCCTCCGAACCGCGCTAGTGGTTAAGCCTTATTTCCCGTGAGGGAAATTAGGCCGCAACCGCATAAGCAGGAGCGACGTTGTCGTTCGCACCTAAGTTTTGACCCGATAACGGCGGTATCATGCCGGGCGAAGTTCGCATCTTTACCACGTGCGTCGAGCCTAGTTCGCCCCCATAGGTAGATGGTGGAGGCGCCGGGTACTGCCCCCGGGTCCGCAACGCTTATTCCATACGCGGTTTATCGCCGTAGTCGGTTACCCGACGCGCTAAATATAAGACATTTTCATGCAACCGCAATGGCAAGCGAGTCGAGCTTGGTCTGTGGCGCGGCGCGCGGGTAGAGTCATCCCATGCCCCTGACACAAGACCAGAAAACCGAGATCGAGCGCCAACGCGCCGAGACCCAGCCGACGCGGCGCGCCACCGTGCCGGCGCTCGAGGAAATTCTCTATCAGCCGGTTCCGGTGCTGGATCACGGCTTCGTCCGCGTCATCGATTACATGGGCGACGACGCCGCCGTGGTCCAGGCCGCGCGCGTCTCCTACGGCAAGGGCACCAAGCGCGTCAGCGAGGATCGCGGCCTGATCCAATATCTGATGCGCCATCGCCACACCACGCCGTTCGAGATGTGCGAGATCAAGTTCCATGTGAAGCTGCCGATCTTCGTGGCGCGGCAATGGATCCGGCATCGCACCGCCAATGTGAACGAATATTCGGCGCGCTATTCGATCCTCGACAAGGAGTTTTACATCCCGGCGCCCGACCAGCTCGCGGCCCAATCGGTGAAGAACCGGCAAGGCCGCGGCGACTTGCTCGAAGGCGAGGAAGCCGCGCGCGTGCTCGAGCTGCTGCGACGCGACGCCGAAACCGCCTACGCCTCTTATGCCGAAATGCTGAACGAGGACGAGGCCGGCGCGGTCACCGACGGCAAGCGCCAGGGCCTGGCGCGCGAGCTCGCGCGCATGAATCTGACGCTGAATTTTTATACCCAATGGTATTGGAAGACCGATCTCTACAACCTCATGAACTTTCTCAGCCTGCGCGCCGACGCTCACGCCCAATACGAAATCCGCGTCTATGCCGAGGCGATGCTGGGCATGCTGGCGCGTTGGGTCCCGATGACGGCCGAGGCGTTCAACCAATACCGCATGGGCGGCGCGCATCTTTCGGAAAAGGGCCTCGACGTGGTGAAGCGCCTCATCGGCGGCGAGGCCGTGACCCAGGCCGACAGCGGCCTCAGCAAACGCGAATGGGCGGAGTTGATGGAGGCGTTGGGCCGAGAAGCCTAGTTCACCTGCATTCTCAGGCGATTTACAGGTCGCCGAACGGGAGTTTGCCGACGGCAAAATCATGGAGTTGCAAAAAATTCGACATTAGCAAATATATCCAATGGCGTTGGTCATTTCGCCTGATGTCGCGAAACAGTTTGCCGAGCTTCCGAAGCCGGACCGCAAACGGTTGCTCGACGCCCTCGAAATGGTCGCTCATGAGCCGGCACGAAGGTTCCCGTTTGTCACGGAACTCGTGGGGCAACAGGGCGTGTGGCGTCTGCGGAAAGGCGATTGGCGCGCGTTGTTCCACGTTGATAGAGGCGACGTGATCGTTGATCGTGTCGGGAATCGCAAGGACATCTATCGATGACGAAGATCAAACTCTTGGCCCAAACGAACGATACGGTGACGCTCCGACTCAGGGATTTCCGCAAACTGATCGAAGCGGCGGAAGAGCGCGCCGATCTGGCCGCTGTCGATGCGCACCGAGCCTATGAGGATCGGGTTGGCTGGGAAGTCGCGCGCCAAAATTATTACTCGCGCGACGAATTGGAAAGATTGTTGGACGGCGAAAGCCCGGTCCGAGTATGGCGTGAAAAGCGCGGCATGACGCAACGCGCGCTCGCCCAAGCGGCGAACGTCAATGTCAGTTACCTCGCCGAAATCGAGGGCGGGAAAAAGCCGGGCAGCGCGGCCGCTTTGCAACGGTTAGGCAAAGCTCTCGATGTGCCGATGGAGCAGCTAGTCGCCGGTTTCTATCGGAAGAGCCGCCGGGCTCGGTAGCAAGATTCCTACTCCACCACGATTTTCGGCATCGCCAGTTGCGGGCCGCCGAGTTTTTCCGCGATGCGCGCGGCGATCTCGCGGAAGATTTTGGTATGCTCGCTATCGGGTGCGGCGACCACGATCGGCGTGCCGCCGTCCGAGGTCTCGCGGATCGCGATGTCGAGCGGCACTTCGCCGAGGAAATCGACGCCGAGCTTCGCGGCCTCGCGCCGGGCGCCGCCATGGCCGAAGATTTCGCTGCGCTCGCCGCAATGCGGGCACAGGAAATAACTCATATTCTCGATGATGCCGAACACCGGCACCTCGACCTTGCGGAACATCGCCAAGCCTTTGCGCGCGTCGATCAGCGCCAAATCCTGCGGCGTCGAGACGATGACCGCGCCGGCCAACGGCACTTGTTGCGCCATGGTCAATTGCGCGTCGCCGGTGCCGGGCGGCATATCCACGACCATGACATCGAGCGCGCCCCAATTCACGTCGCGCATCATCTGTTGCAGGGCGCTCGTCACCATCGGCCCGCGCCAGATCATCGCCGTGTCCTCGGGCACCAGGAACCCGATCGACATGCATTTGACGCCATGCGCCACCATCGGCTCGAGCGTCTTGCCGTCTTTGGTCTTGGGCTTGCCCGACAGGCCGAGGAGGCGCGGCACCGATGGGCCATAGATATCGGCATCGAGCAGACCGACCGATAGCCCGTTGGCCTTGAGCGCGAAGGCAAGATTGGCCGCGACCGTGGATTTGCCGACGCCGCCCTTGCCCGAGGCGACGGCGACGATG
>JAATGI010000278.1 GCA_015654725.1 Rhodospirillales bacterium | reverse complement strand
GCCCGCGCTCGAAGCGGGCAGGCGCATCGACGTGGCGCTGGTCGATACGGTGCCGATGGGCGTCGACACGCCCGAGGATCTGGCGCGCGCGCGCCGATTGTTGAATCCGGTCGGGGCGAAATCGTGAGCAAGAAAATCGATCCGGCCAAGATCATCGCCTTTCAAGGCGAGCCCGGGGCCTATTCCGACCTCGCTTGCCGCGAGGTGTTTCCCGCCATGACCACGCTGCCTTGCGCCGCGTTCGAGGATGCCATCGGCGCGGTGCGCGCGGGCCGCGCTCGGCTCGTCATGCTGCCGATCGAGAACTCGGACGCCGGATGCGTCGCCGATATCCATCACCTCATGCCGGATTCGAAGCTTCACATCGTCGGCGAACATTTCCAACGCGTGAATCACCAACTGTTGGCGTTGCCGGGCGCCACCCTCAAGAGCCTCAAGACCGTCCACAGCCATGTTCATGCGCTGTCGCAATGCCGAGGCCTCATTCGCAAGCTCGGCCTCAAGCCGGTGGTGGCGGCCGACACCGCCGGGGCCGCGGCCGAGGTCGCGGCCGGCGGCGACAACAGCGCCGCCGCCATCGCCTCGGAGCTGGCCGGCCGAATCTACGGCCTCAAATCGCTCAAGAAAAATATCGAGGACGCGGAGCACAACACCACCCGCTTCCTGATCATGGCGCGCCGGCCCCGCCGGCCGAAGCCGGGCCACGGCCTCACCGTCACCACCTTCGTCTTTCGCGTCAAGAACGTGCCGGCCGCGCTCTATAAAGCGCTGGGCGGCTTCGCGTCCAACGGCATCAACATGACCAAGCTCGAATCCTACATGGTGGGCGGGCGCTTCACCGCGACCCAATTCTATGCCGATGTCGAGGGCCATCCCGACGAACGGCCCTTGAAGCTCGCGCTCGAGGAGCTCGGCTTTTTCACCCATGAGGTGAAGATTTTAGGCGTCTATCCCGGACACCCCTTCCGGCGCAAGGCAAGCCAGGGCGAAGCCGATTAGATCATGCTCGAGCTTCGGGGAGGCTTGTCCTCACCGTCGCTGCCGCGGCGTCGAGCCGATGATCGCCCCGGCGAGCGCCGCGATCGCGAGAATCGTGCCGATATCCCGCCGCATGAGGGCGGTCCGTTCGCCAAGCGCGTCTCCCGCGGCCGCAGGATTGGGTCCGGTCGGCAGGCCGGCCGCGCGGGGCGAGCGCATCGATAAAACGGCGCATAGTGCCGCCAATGCAACCAGCAGAAGGGCACCGGCGGCGATGAGTGACGCTATCGACGGCCCGAGCCGGGGCAGACAATAGAACCATAGCGCGACATCGAGCCATAACACCGCGGCAACGGCGAAGACCAGGCCAAGGGTGGCGCAGACAACCAAGATCGCCAACTGTCGCGACCGCGCGCGAAGCGCATCGCGAAGGGCGCCCAAATTGGCCGCCGCCATCGCGACGCGCAGCAACTGATCCATGAGATCGGTCAGTCCCGTCAGCGCGACAGGAACCGGCCGCCGATGAATCCGATACCGAAGGCGATGGCGAGACTGAGAATGGGCTGCTCTTCGACCTGGCGGCCGAGTGCCTTGGCGGAACGCTTTCCCTTGACGGCGAGCTCGTCATAGAGGCGTTGCGCCTCGTCGCCGAGCGCGCTCGTAGCGCCGTTCGCGCCCGAAACGGCGTTCTCCTTGATGTGAGCGAGAAGCGCGGAGAAGTCGCCTTTCAGCGATTGAATATCGTCGGCGAGGGTGTCGAGGTCCGCCGGTTTGGTGGCATGTGCGGCCATGATCGTTTTCCGATTCCCTAAAGATGGCCCGGCTGAGCGCCGCCGGAAAGATGATGCCGGACGCCTGACGTAGCGCGCGCCGGCGGGCGGCGCCCGCCATGGACCGCCGCGCGCAATTCATCGCGCGCCCGCGACAGGCGCGAGCGCACGGTGCCGGTGGGAACGCCGAGGCGCGCCGCCGCCTCGTCATAGCTCATGCCGTCCCAGCCGACGAAAACGACGGTATCGCGCCGCGCCGGGCTGAGCCGCTCGAACGCGCGCATGAAATCCCGCATCTCGATCGCCGCTTCTTGCGCGGGCGGACGCAACGGGCAAGCCGCTTCCAACTCGTCGATCGGCATGGCGATTTCGTGCCGCGACGGACGGCGGAACGAATTGACGTGAAGATTGCGCATCACCGTGAATAGCCAGGCGCGAAGATTCGAGCCCTGCTCGAAGCGGTGCCAGTTGACGAGCGCGCGCACCAGGCAGTCCTGCACCAAGTCTTCGGCGTCGGCGGTATTGCCAGTCAGGCGCCGGGCATAGCGACGCAGGTCGTGCAGTTTCGCGCCGACCTGATCGGCAAACTCACCGTTGGCCTGGGTCATGACACTCTCCTCGTCTGGACATGAAAGGTGGCCACGCGCTCAAGCAGCGCGCTGAACCGTCACGCTCAGCGGCGTGCCGTCGTGGCCCTCGCCGAAATGAGCAAGGCGTGCCGCCAAGTCTTCCAAGGTGGCGCCACGCGGCAGCTCGAATGCCACCAAACTGTCGGCGAACACGGCCACGATCCGGTTGGTGTCGTGACCGTCGATTTGCGGCCGGGCCGCGTTGCTGATCGGTACCATGTTCCGCCCCGTTTCCGCCGGCCCGTTCGGCCGGCAAATTTGCGATGAACGACGACGAACCGGTGTCGTCACGGCGGACAATGTGACCGGGGAATGAGGAAATCTTATGGTGCCAATGTGAATGTTAGGGGAATTGCGCGCCAATATTCGCCATGGACGCGATGCGCGCGAATCGGCGCAATTCCGCGCCGCCGGCGAATTTCATGGCGAAATTGCGCCGGGCCTGCGGCGGTATCGTGTTCGGTTGGTGCAACGGGCGCTTGAATGAGGCGGCGCGGCGCTCAGCCCTTGCTGTCGCCGCCGCCGGCAGCAAAT
>JAATGI010000117.1 GCA_015654725.1 Rhodospirillales bacterium | reverse complement strand
GATGCGCACGCCTTCGGGATGATCGCCGTGATTCCCAAACGGCGATGTGCCGCCGGTGCCGACCCATTTCTTGCCGCCTTCGTGCCGGCCCTTTTGCTCGGCGAGGCGCTGCTTGAGCAATTCCATCAGCTTGTCGAGGCCGCCGAGCTTTTCGATGGCGGCGCGTTCTTCTTCGGTCAGAAGCTTATCCGTCAGCGCCTTGAGCCATTCATCGGGAATCGCCGCGGCCGCGTCGGGCGGCGCCTCGAGCCCCTTGAAGACATGGCCGAAGACGCGGTCGAACTTATCGAGATTGCGTTCGTCCTTAACCAGGGCCGCGCGCGCGAGATAATAGAATTCCTCGATCCGGTAATCGGCGACGCGCTTGTCCATCGCCTCCATCAGCGTGAGATATTCGCGCAAACTCACCGGCACCTTGGCCTGGCGCAATTCGAGGAAGAAGTTGACGAACATGGTTCGGAAAAGCCGTCGATGCTTTTCCGATTAGATCACGCCCACGGGTCTACAGCCAGATTTTGCTCGCCGAGATCAGGCCAAGCGCGGCCAAGGGCAGATAGAGACAAGGCAGAGTCCACGGGCGGACACCGTGCCGGAACTCGTGGAAGCGCCAGAAATCGACGAAACGGCCGAGGCCTTGCCCCAAGGTGACAAGCGAAATGAACGCTACCATGACCGCGAAGGGCAGGCTCAGGAACGCGCTCACGCCCCAAAAATTGGCCGGCACTTGCGCCTGCCAGACCGCGGCGACGGTCAGCGCTGCCAGCGCCAGCGCCGCGTTGTCGATGCGGGCGTTGCGCCGGCTCAGCCAATGCCGCGCGGGCGCGTCCATCACCACGGCCGATCCACAGCCAACATCATCGCCGCTCCTCCGCGAGCTCGCCCAACCGGGCGTTGACCATGCCGAATTATCCGGGCGGCGTGCCGGAAAGCGCGCTTTAAGTGGTTAATTTAACCAATTAATTGCGTTCACGCCGGTTGAGGAAGGCGAGCCGCTCCAAGAGATGCACGTCCTGCTCGCTCTTGAGGAGCGCGCCGTAAAGCGGCGGCACCAGTTTGCCGGGATCGCGCGAGCGCAGCGCCTCGGGCGGAATTTCTTCGACCATCAGGAGCTTGAGCCAGTCGAGCAATTCCGAGGTCGAGGGTTTTTTCTTGAGGCCCGGCACGTCGCGCAACTCGTAGAAGACGTTGAGCGCCTCGCGCACGAGATTTTTTTGCAGGCCCGGATAATGCACCTCGATGATGCGCGTCATGGTCTCGCGGTCGGGAAAGCGGATGTAGTGGAAGAAGCAGCGGCGTAAAAACGCGTCGGGCAATTCCTTCTCGTTGTTGGAGGTGATGACGACGATCGGCCGCTGCCGCGCGACCACGCGCTCCCGCGTTTCATAGACATGGAATTCCATGCGGTCGAGTTCGAGCAGCAGGTCGTTGGGAAATTCGATATCGGCCTTGTCGATTTCGTCGATCAACAGCACCGGCTTGGCGGGCGCGGCGAAGGCGTCCCACAGCTTGCCGCGCTTGATGTAATTCGCGATGTCATGGACGCGGGATTCGCCCAATTGCGAATCCCGAAGCCGCGCCACCGCGTCGTATTCGTACAGGCCCTGCTGCGCCTTGGTGGTGGATTTGATGTGCCACGAGATCAGGTCGACGCCCAGCGCCTTGGCGACTTCCTCGGCGAGAATGGTCTTGCCGGTGCCGGGCTCGCCCTTGACCAGAAGCGGCCGCTCCAACGCGACCGCGGCGTTCACCGCGACGTTCAAATCCTCCGTCGCGACATAAGTTGCCGTGCCTTCGAAACGTGCGGCCATGAGCGATCCTGCGATGCCGGGGGTAGCGAGGTCTATTCGCGATAATGCCACAGGCCGAGGCCGGCCACCTGCGCCTGTTTTTCGACGCCGGAATAATCGACCATGTCGTTTGAATCGGCGAGCGCCAAGCCCTGCGCGACCAGATAAGAGCCGAGGTCGGTGCCGCGATCGTCGCTGCACACCGCGGGCAGCGCCGAACGTCCGCCCACCGCGAGCACGCGGCAGGTTACCCGGTCGTTTCTTTCCAGGTGGGTGGCCAGGGCGAAGCGCGACACGTCGGCGCAGGCCCGGGCGGCGAAATTCGGCCCGGGCGCGCACAGATCGGCGGCCTCCGGCGGCTTCAGCCCGAACAGCCGCAACGGCCGGCCGCCGATATTGAGTTCGAGCGTGCCGGTCACGATCGCCTCGCCGCTTAATTTGGTGCCGAGCTTGGCTAGAGCCGTGTCCTGCGGCGCGGCGCCGTCGTCGTTCTCCGCCGTGGCCTTGGTCGGTCCGTGGCCGCGCTCGACGGCAATGACTTTCCCCTGACGATTGAGCACCGTCACCGTCCGGGTCGGCTGATCGCGGTCCGGCACTTTATGAACGTCGTGCTCTTCCAGCTCGACGGTTCTGAGCGCCGGTAACGGATCGCCCTGCTTCACGACGATCGGGGAGTCGTCATCGGTGGCATGCGTCGGCGCGGCGGCGG
Source organism: Rhodospirillales bacterium (assembly GCA_015654725.1). GTDB lineage: Bacteria > Pseudomonadota > Alphaproteobacteria > ATCC43930 > CGMCC-115725 > JAATGI01. The sequence goes on along the minus strand of JAATGI010000117.1, from coordinate 170 downwards.
GCGCGACGTCGGCCGGTTCGATCGCCGGCGCCGGCGGCTCGAAGGGCTGATTGGACGGTGCCGCCGCGGCATCCGGCGCCGCCGAGGTTTCGCTCGAGGCGGCGGGTGCCGGGCTCGGCGCGTCGGGTGCCGGGCTGGCGGCGGCGGGATTGACCGGCGCGGTATCGTTC
>JAATGI010000234.1 GCA_015654725.1 Rhodospirillales bacterium | reverse complement strand
GGCTGGATCGTGCCGTTGCTCGATATTCCCTGGCGCGGCACGCGGCCGCCGGTGGTGCTCGGCGAATGGCCGGTCGCGGCGGGCGCGCCGCCTTGTCTCACGACGATCGCGACCTGGGAGAACAAGGGCAAGAATATCGATTTCGATGGCGAGACCTATCTCTGGTCGAAGCACGCCAATTTCCTCAAGATGATCGAGGTGCCGAAGCGCGCCGGCGGCTGCTTCACCATGGCGATGGCGCCGCCGACCAAGGATGTCGCGGCCGAGGTCACCGCCGGCGGCTGGGGCCTAACCGATCCGCGCCCCATCTCGGCGAGCATGGAGAATTATCGCGACTTCATCCAAGCCTCGCGCGGCGAATTCACCGTCGCGAAGGACATCTATGTGCGGCCCAACAGCGGCTGGTTCAGCGACCGCAGCGTCTGTTATCTCGCCTCGGGCCGCCCGGTCGTCACTATGCGCACCGGCTTCGAGCGTTTTTATCCCTCAGGCGAAGGCCTGCTGACCTATCTCACGGCCGAGGAAGCGGTGGATGCCGTGGCCCGGGTCAATGCGGATTATTCGCGCCATGCCGCCGCCGCGCGCCGCGTCGCCGAGGAACATTTCGCCAGCGACAAGGTCTTGGGCGCGATGATGAAGGAAGTGGGGCTTTAGACATCGAGGCCGAGATCGAGGATCGGCGCCGAGTGCGTGATCCAGCCCGATGAAATGTAATCGACACCGGTCGCCGCCACCGCCTGCACGGTGCTCTCATCGACCCGGCCCGACGCCTCGGTGACGATCCGGCCGCCGACCAGCTTCACTGCGCGCGACAGCAGGTCGGGCGTCATATTGTCCAGGAGCACGGCATCGACCGGCAGGGTCAGCACTTCTTCGAGCTGCACCAAGGTGTCGACCTCGATCTCGATCTTGACGAGATGGCCGATGGCGGCGCGGGCGCGCTCGACCGCCGGGCGAATGCCGCCTGCCACAGCGATGTGATTGTCCTTGATCAGCACCGCGTCATCGAGGCCGAAGCGATGATTGAATCCGCCGCCGGCGCGCACCGCGTATTTTTCCAAAAGCCGCAGGCCCGGCGTGGTCTTGCGCGTGCAGGTGATTTTCGCCCGATGCGGCTTGACCGCATCGACGAGTCTTGCCGTCGCGCTGGCGATGCCGCTGAGCCGGCACAGGAAATTAAGGGCGACGCGTTCGCCGGTGAGAATGCCGCGCGCCGGGCCGGCGATATGCGCGACCACTTCGCCTTTCGCCACCGCTGCGCCGTCGCGCTTTTCGACGATGAAGTCGATGCTCGGATCGAGCAGGTGAAAAGCCGTGCGCGCGACATCGATCCCCGCGACCACGCCGTGCTGGCGCGCCGCGATGGCCCCTTTAAGCCGCGCCTCCGCCGGAATGACGGCGTCGGTGGTGATGTCGCCGCGGCCGATATCTTCGGCCAGCGCCGCGCGCACGATCGGCTCGACCAAAAGCGCGGGCATCGGCTCGATCGGCATCAGCGTTTCTCTTGTTTGGAACGGAAAAGCCCCCTCCCCAACCCTCCCCCGTGAACGGGGGAGGGAAGCAAAGGCGAAAGCCTTTGCGGGTGGGGGCTATGAGGGGCAACGATAAGCGCCATCCGAGCCAACTAATTCTTCCGTCGCCCCATCGTTCGTCCGCCCCCTAATTCGGCCGTGAGTGCTCGCGCCACCGCCAGCGTGATTTCGCTGGAACGGGCCAACTCGGGCCGCGCCTGTGGATAATCCTCGCGGAAATGCCCGCCGCGGCTTTCGCGCCGCGACAGCGCCGACGCGGCGATGGCCAGGCCGACGATGGCGAGATCGCGCTCAGGCCCCGCACCGTTCGCAATTTCGGCGAATCCTCCGAGCGCCGCCGCGAGCCGTTGTTCGTCCCGTGTCACGCCGACGCCATCCTCCATCAATTCCCGGATCGCGGTCAGGCGGGTGGGATCGTGGGCCGTCGGCGGCGCGGAAAGCGGAAGCTCGACCGGGCGCGTCGCACCGGTTTCCGTCCGCCCTTCGATGTCGGCCGCGATCCAATCGGCGAAGGCCAGCGCCTCCAACAGCGAATTGCTGGCAAGCCGGTTGGCGCCGTGAAGCCCGGTCGCCGCCACCTCGCCGCAGGCCCACAGGCCCGGCAGCGAGGAGCGGCCGCGCTCATCGACCGCGATGCCGCCCATGTGATAATGCGCCGCCGGCCGCACTGGGATGGGGGTGGTCGCGGGATCGAGGCCGAGATCGCGGCACAACGCCGTCACCGACGGAAAGCGCGTGGGAAAACGCGCGCCGATGGCGGCACGGCCATCGAGATAGACTTTTTCGCCGTGTTGCAGCTGGCGCCAGATCGCGCGTGCCACCACGTCGCGCGGCGCCAGTTCCGCGCGCGGCAGATCGGCCATGAAACGCTCGCCCCTGCCGTTGACCAGCGTGGCGCCTTCGCCGCGAATGGCTTCGGTCGCGAGCGGCATGGGATCGCGGCCGAGCGCGATGGCGGTCGGATGAAATTGCACGAACTCCATGTCGCGCAACGCAGCGCCGGCCCGTGCCGCGATTGCCAAGCCCCCGCCGACCGCGCCCAGCGGGTTGGTGGTATGGCGATAGAGACCGCCGATGCCGCCCGTGGCCAGGATCACGGCGCGGGCCGGAATGAAGTGGCGCTCGCCATTCCGCATTGTCATCGCGCCGGCGACATGGCCGTCGCGATCGAGCACGAGATCGCCGGCGCGGCCATCCTCGATGAGTTCGATCGAGGGCAGCGCCCGCGCGCAATCGATCAAGCTTCGCAACACGGCTTGCCCGGTGCCGTCGCCCCTGGCATGGACTATGCGGCGCCGGCCATGCGCGGCTTCGAGGCCGAGCGCGATTTTGCCAGAGACGTCGCGGTCGAATGGCGTACCCAACTCCACCAGCCAATCGATGATGCCGGGCGCGCTCGCCGCGACCCGGCGCGCGGTCTCGGGGTCGCTGATCCCAGCGCCGGCCGACAGCGTGTCGGCGGCATGTAATTCCGGACGATCGTCCTCACTTAGCGCGGCGGCGATTCCGCCTTGCGCCCAGGCCGTGGCGGCACCGGTCGCGAGCCTCGCGCCCGCGATCAAGGTCACCGGGAGCGGCGCCAGACGAATGGCCGCGGCCAACCCGGCCACGCCGCCGCCAATGACGAGAACGCGATCCGTCATCGTGTGACGATCGCCTTAGTGACGGCCCCCTCCCGAAACGCTTCGCGTTTCTTCCCTCCCCCGCATGCGTGGGAGGGTTGGGTGGGGGCAATTTCGGGAAAGAAAATCATCGCCTCATTTCACCGTTAGCATCCGCTCCACGGCGGCCCGGGCGCGGGCGAAGAGATGCTCGGGCACCGTCACCTCATAGGTCATGGTTTCGAGCGCGCGGCGGATTTTTGGAAGCGTTGTGCGCTTCATATGCGGGCAGAGATT
>JAATGI010000353.1 GCA_015654725.1 Rhodospirillales bacterium | reverse complement strand
GCGAAGGCGATCGCCAATTCCTTGGGCGCGCGCGCCAACAGGCTCAAATGATAAGGCGCCGAGCCGTAGATCACGGAAGAGAACGCCATCAGCCGCGCGCTCCTTGCCGAAGGTTGCGAATATTCTCCGCGTAGGCGGCGGCGCCGCCGGAGAAGGTCGCGGTGCCCGCGACCAGGACATCGGCGCCGGCCGCGATGGCGGCGCGCGCCGTGTCGCGGTTGATGCCGCCATCGACTTCGAGATCGATCGCGCGGCCCGTGGCATCGATGCGGCGGCGCATTTCCTTGAGCTTGTCCAGCGCCTCGGGGATGAAGCTCTGGCCGCCGAAGCCGGGATCGACGCTCATCACCAACACCAGATCGACCAGGCCCAGCACATCCTCGATCGCGCCCACCGGGGTTGCCGGGTTGAGCGCCACGCCCGCCTTTTTGCCCAGCGACTTGATGAGCGCGAGGGTGCGGTGGAGATGCGGCCCGGCCTCGGGATGCACCGTGACGATGTCGGCGCCGGCTTCGGCGAATTCGGCGATATAGGGATCGGCGGGCGCGATCATGAGATGCACGTCGAACGGCAGCTTCGTGTGCGGCCGCAGCGCCTTCACCACCACCGGGCCGATGGTCAGATTGGGCACGAAATGCCCGTCCATGACATCGACATGGATGTAATCCGCGCCGGCCTGGGTGATCGCCTCGATCTCGGCGCCCAGACGCGCGAAATCCGCCGATAGAATCGAGGGCGCGATGCGAACGCGTTGCTGCATGTGGCTCCGCTGAAGGGGTAACAAGCTTCGCCCCTCGCCGCAAGGCGAACGGGATCAGTCGAGTCGGCCTATGCGGCGCGCTTCCCGCGTGAAGGCCGGATCAGGATTTCGGCCGGAATGCCCAGACGTTGATGCAACCGCCGAATCATGCCGATGGAAAGGCCGCGTTTGCGATTCAAGATTTCGGCGATACGCGTTCGCGTCCCGATCAGCGGCTCCAGGTCCTTGCGCGAAAGCCCCTCCTGCTCCATTCGGAACTTGATGGCCTCGATCGGATCGGGCGGATCGATTGGATCGTGCTCGGCCTCGTAGGCGTCGATCAAGGTTGCCAGAACGTCAAGACGGTTACCCGCTTGCGTCCCGAGCTTGGCTCCCCACAACCGCCCCAACTCGGCGAGCGCGGCGCGATAATCGGCTTCGGTGCGAATCGGCCTGATGTCACCCTTCATACTCAACCTTTCCCGCGTCGATTCGGTCGTAGGCGCGATGCGTGCCAAGCCATTTGATCCAAACGATGCTTTTTTCAAAATCGATTGCCACGACCAAACGATACCGATTGCCTCTGATGTTGAACACGACTCGACCGGCCGAAACAACGCTTGCACTTGCATAGAGCCGCTTGAGTTCGGCCGTGTTACGCCACTTCGCCCTCCGAACTTCCGCGAACCAAGCGTCGAGCGCGGCCCTGAGCGCGGGTTGATCCTCGTGCCCCGAATGAGACGCGACGAATTCTCGCAACGTCCGCCGGGCAATGATCCGCATCCGAAAGATGATATGTTGTGCCCAAATTGGGCGCAACGGATTTTAAGTACGCAGCGACAGCCTTGCGGCGTAAAAACCGTCCATGCCGCCTTGCGCGGCGAGATGGCAGGGCAGAGTGCGCAGATCGCCCTCCGCCGTGAGGCACTCGCCCATGCCGCCGATGTCATGCGCCGCGATGGGGCGCCGCGCTACCGCCGCGCCCGACGCCAGGAGCCGTTCGATCCGGCGCGGCCCTTCCTCGGCTTCGAGCGAGCAGACGCAATAGACCAGCGTGCCGCCGGGCGCCAGCATGGCGATCGCGGCGTCGAGGAGACGATCCTGGGTGCGGGCGAGCCGCGTCACATCGTCATGGCTTTTGAGATGCGCGATATCGGGATGGCGCCGGATCGTGCCGGTGGCGCTGCACGGCGCGTCGAGCAGGACGAAGGCCGCCGGTTGCGGCGGGCGCCAGGTGGCGGCATCGGCCTCGACCAATTCGGCCTCGAGCGTCAGCCGCGCGAGATTTTGCATCACCCGTTCGAGACGCGGGCCGGAGCGATCGATGGCGATGACATGCGCGCCCGCCGCCGCCAGCTGCGCGGTCTTGCCGCCCGGCGCCGCGCAGAGATCGATCGCGGTCTTGCCGGCGACGTCGCCGAACAGCCTTGCCGGCAGGGTCGCGGCGGCATCCTGCACCCACCAGGCGCCGTCGCCGAAGCCGGGCAACTCGGTCACGGCGCCGGTCTCGCAGCGGATCGTGCCGGTCGGCAGCACCGCGCCACTCAGGCGCGCGGCCCAATCCGGCGCCGAGGCTTGGTCCTTGAGGGTGAGATCGAGCGGCGGGTCTTGCAGGTGCGCCTTGGCGATGGCGCGGGCCGCGTCCTCGCCATAACTCGCGCGCCAGCTTTGCCACAGCCAGTCGGGCGTGTTGAGCCGCGCCGCGTCCTGCGCCGCCACCAGCGCCGCGCCGTCGCGCGACAAGCGGCGGAGCACGGCATTGACCAGCGCCTTCATCTTGCGATGGCCCGACGCCTCGACCAACTCGACCGCGGTCGAAACCGCGGCATGGGCGGGCGTGCCGAGAAAGAGAAGCTGCGCCACGCCCAACCGCAACACATCCGTCACCGGCCGCGCCCGCGCCGGCAGGGGCGTCGCCAGCGCCTGCGCGATCAGCGCGTCGATCTGGCCCAAGCGGCGCAAGCTGGTGCCGACCAACTGGCGGGCGAAGGCGCGGTCGCGCGGCTGGAGCGCCGCCAGGGCGCGATGCGCGGCGAGCGTGTCGTCGAGCGCCTGCTTGCGCCACAGCACCGAGGCGAGCAGATCGAGCGCCACGGCGCGGGCATCGGGCGGCGCGGTGACAACGGCGGGTTCGGACATGGGGCGCAAGCTCGCATTCGCGCGGGCATCGATCAAGGCTTGGCAAGCGCCCGGCTTCGGCATCAAATAATGGGCATGAGCGAGAAACCCAAAGCCGAACCGAGGCCCGAGCCGAAGGCCGAGCCAAAGCCCGCGCCGCGCGAGACCGGCGGGCCGAAAGGCCCCGAGCCGACGCGCTATGGCGATTGGGAACGCAACGGCCGCTGCGTCGATTTCTGATGACGTTCACAGGGCGGCAGATCGTGGTGACGGGCGGCACCGGCGCGCTCGGCACCGCGGTGGTGAGCGCGCTTCTGGAACGCGGCGCCTTCTGCCATGTGCCCTTCATCGACAAAGCCGAGGCCGAGCGGTTTCCGCATCAGGGGCATGAGCGGGTGCGGCTGGTCGAGACGGAGCTAACCGACGAGACCTCGGTCGCGCGGCTTTATGGCGGCGCCGGCGCGCTCTGGGCCTCGATCCAGATCGCCGGCGGCTTCGCCGCGGCGCCGATCGGAGATACCGATAAAAAAGTCTTCATGGCGCAGATCGAGATGAATCTGCTGAGCTGTTTCCTATGTTGCCGCGCCGCGGTGGCGGCGATGAGCGGCGGTGGGCGCATCGTCAATGTCACGGCGCGGCCGGGGATCGAGCCGCGCCTCGGTCACGGCATGACGGCCTATACCACCAGCAAAGCCGCGGTCGCCGCCTTCACCCAGGCGTTGGCGCAGGAAGTGGTGGATCAGGATATTCTGGTGAACGCCGTGGCGCCGGCGACGCTCGACACGCCGGACAACCGCGCCGCCATGCCCAAAGCTGATTTTTCCAAATGGGCCGACCTCAAGGATGTCGCGGCGACGATCCTGTTCCTCGCCTCGCCGGAGAATCGCGTCACCCGGGGCGGCATTGTCCCAGTCTATGGGCGGGGCTAGCGCGCCGATTTGACCAAGCGGCGGCGAGCACCTAGATTCCGCCTAGGAGCATCCGATGTCGACGCAACGTGAAGTCATCGAAACCACGGCCGACAAACTAGCCGCCGAATTGGCGCGCCGAGGCATTGCGCCGAATGAGCGCATCAGGGTCACGATTGAACCGGAAGAAGAGATAATTCCGGGCCGGCGGGAATCGCGTGCCCTCGTCATCGCAGCCGGGCTGACGGATGAGGACATCGACCGTCTCATCGATCAGGCACGTACCGAAGTGCAGCCGCTCATCAAATGAGGGGTGTCCTCGACACCAACGTCTTTGTCAGTGCCGCTCTCAAACTAAACTCAACGCCGAACATCGCAGTCTTCCGGATCGCGCAACATGAGACGTTGCTCAAATCCTCGGCAACGGAAACCGAACTATTGGAAACGTTGGCGCGGCCCCACCTCGCGCAAGTCATTGCCTCGAATTTTCGCTCCTTTCTCTCGGATTTACTAACCGCAACCGAGACCGTGATAATCGTTGAACGTATTTCCGCCTGCCGCGATCCGAAGGACGATAAGTTTCTAGAGCTGGCCGTCAATGGTCATGCGGATTTGATCGTGACCGGTGATCGTGATTTGCTGGCACTCAATCCGTTTCGCAATATCCCGATCGTCACGCCCGCCGATTTTGTCCACGACGTGGCAAGATAACTAGCCGCAAATCGGGCAGTCGGGGTCGCGCGGGATTTTGATTTTGTGAAAGCTGGCGCGGAGCGCGTCATACATCAGCAGCGAGCCGGACAGGCTCTCGCCGATGCCCAGTAATTCCTTCAGCACCTCGGTCGCTTGCAGCGTGCCCATCACGCCCGCGACCGCGCCCAATATACCGGCGGTCTCGCAGCGCGGCACCAGCTCGGGCGGCGGCGGCTCGCGAAACAAGCAGCGGTAACAAGGATGCGGCGGACCAAGATAGGGTTTGAAGGTCGAGAGCTGGCCGTCGAACGGCGACAGCGCCGCGCCGACCAGCGGCTTCGCCATCGCGTCGCACGCATCGTTCAGGAGATAGCGCGTCGCGAAATTGTCGCTGCCGTCGGCGACGAGGTCGTAGCGCGCGAGCAAATCGCGGACATTGCCGTCGTCGAGCCGCGTGGCATGGGTCTCGATCCGCACATCGGGATTGATCGCGGCCACGCCCGCGCGCGCGCTATCGACCTTGAGTGCGCCGATCGCGGCGCTCGGATGCACGATCTGGCGCTGCAGGTTCGAGAGGTCGACGCGATCGTCATCGACGATGCCGAGCGTGCCGACGCCGGCGGCGGCGAGATAAAGCAGCAGCGGCGAACCCAACCCGCCG
>JAATGI010000341.1 GCA_015654725.1 Rhodospirillales bacterium | reverse complement strand
GGCACCCGCTCTACAACCGGCCGCTGGTGAACCGGAACCCCGAGCAGACCAACATCGACTATATGCCGGGGCGCGACGCGTGGATTTGGTCGACGGAAAACACGTGATCGATTATCTCGCTCGCGCCACGGCGCTGGCGCCGCGCATCGCCGCCGCGTCCGACGAGATCGAGCGCGAGCGGCGGCTGCCGGCGCATCTCCTGGCGGCATTGATGGAGGAAGGATTCTTTCGCCTGCTGCTGCCGCGTTCGCTGGGCGGCGCCGAGCTCGACCCGCCTACCTTCGCGCGGGCGATCGAGGAAATCGCCAAAGCCGATGGCAGCACCGCCTGGTGCCTCTGCCAGAACACGGTCTGCTCCCTGGTGGCGGGTTCGTTGCCGGCGGAGAGCGCGCGGGAAATGTTCGGCGATCCCAAGGGCATCCTCGCCTGGGGCCCGGGAGCCGATGCTCGCGCCGTCGCCACGGTGGGCGGCTATCGCGTGACCGGCCGTTGGTCCTTCGCCAGCGGCGGCCGGCACGCAACCTGGCTCGGCGCCCATTGCCCGGTGTACGAAGCCGACGGCAAGCCCCGGCTCGACCCCGCCGGCGCGCCAATCGTGCGCACGGTGCTGTTCCCGGCCGCCACGGCGCCGATGACGGACATCTGGCGGGTGGTTGGCCTGCGCGGCACCGCGAGCGACGCCTATGCGGCGACGGACCTCTTCGTGCCCGAAACCTTCACGCTTATCCGGGACGATCCCGCCGGGCGGCGGGAGGCGGGCGCGCTCTATGCCATGACCACCAACACCCTCTTTGCCTGCGGCTTCGCCGGCATCGCCCTTGGCCTCGCGCGCGGCCTGCTCGACGCGCTGGTGGCACTGGCGCTGGAGAAGACGCCCCGAGGCTACACGATGAAGCTGCGCGACAGCGCGGTCCTGCAGTCGGAGATCGGGGCGGCGGAGGCACGGCTGCGCGGCGCGCGCCTATACCTCATGGCGACGCTCGGCGAGGTCTGGGAGTCGGTCCAACGCACGAACCGGCTCGGCCTCGAGCAGCGGATCGCGATCCGTCTCGCCGCCACCCACGCCATCCACGAAGCTGCCCAAGTCGCCGACACGGCCTATAACGCGGCGGGCACCACCGCGATCTTCGACCGCAATCCGTTCGAGCGCCGCTTCCGCGATATTCACACCGTCGCGCAGCAAGTGCAGGCCCGACGCGCGCATTTCGAGACCGTCGGCCGATACATTCTCGGCATCGACACCGATTTGCAGTTCGTTTAACGCGGTCAGCCGCCGATAATGGCGGCGCGCACCGCGAGCGCCTGGCGGGTTTCGGCGACGTCATGGACGCGCAGCACCTGCACGCCGCGCCCCACCGCCCAGAGCGCGCCCGCGAGCGAGCCGGCGAGGCGCTGTAGCGGCGGCTCGCCCCGGCTCATCCGCGCGATGAAGGATTTGCGCGAAATGCCCAGGAGCACGCCGCAGCCGGTGGCGTGATAAAGCGCGATGCGGCGCAACAGCGGCAGATTGTGCGCGACCGGATGCTTGCCGAAGCCGAACCCGGGATCGACCAGGATGCGGGCGCGCGCGATGCCGGCGGCCTCGCACGCGGCGATGCGGGCTTCGAGATAATCGAGCACGTCGAGGGCGACGTCGTCGTAAGACGGCGCGCGCTGCATGGTGCGCGGCTCGCCCGCCATGTGCATGAGCACGATCGCGGCGCCGCCGCGCGCCGCCGTGACCAGGCTATCGGGCTCTCCGGACAAGGCGCTGATGTCGTTGACGATGCGGGCGCCCGCTTCGAGCGCCGCGCGCATCACGCCGGCGCGGCGGGTATCGACGGAAACGATCGCGCCCGAACGCGCCAGCGCCTCGATCGCGGGCACGACGCGGCGCAATTCCTCGGCGGGTGCCGTCGGCTGCGCCCCGGGCCTGGTCGATTCGCCGCCGATATCGATGATGTCGGCGCCGGCCGCCATCATGGCCTTGCCGCGCTCCACCGCGCTCGCGGGGTCGAGATAGG
>JAATGI010000491.1 GCA_015654725.1 Rhodospirillales bacterium | reverse complement strand
CGCCGAATGGAGGCGAGAATTTCCTCCATCGAGGGTTCGCTTTGCTTATTGGTATCCGTCATCGGCCCGCCCCCCGTTTCAACAACCGAGAGTAAGGGATATGTCATAAAAATGCCAGTCGGGCGCGGCTGCCGCCGCCGGACTATTGCCCGCCCGGGTCGAAGCCGAATAATTTATCGCGCACGTCCTGATAGTGCGTTTCGGCGTCGTAGAGCTTGACCTTAAGCTTCAAATCCCCGGCCGTGAGCCGGCCGATCTGGCTTGCCAGGTTGAATTCGGCGACGGCGAGGTCGTGCTGGGTCGAGACCAGATTGACCCGCGCCTGGAACAGATTCTGCTCGGTGATGAGCACATCGAGGATGGTGCGGGTGCCGACGCGCTGTTCTTGCTGCGTGCCCTCGAACGCGACCTCGGCCGCCTTCACGTTCTCGATCAGCGCGTCGCGCTGGGCGCGGTCGGAGACGATGCTCTCCCAGGCCTGGGTGGCGCTTTGCACCGCGGCGCGGCGCGCATCGTCGGTCTGGCCCTTGAGCTGGCCGACGGTTTGCTCCGCCTGTCGCGTCTCGGAATAGACCGCGCCGCCTTCATAGAGCGGCATCGTCATGCGCACGACGCCGCTGGTGACAACTTGTTCGAGACCATGGAGCTCCACTTCGTCGAGCCGCTCGTAATCGCCGACCAGGGATACCGTCGGCAACAATTGGCCCCGGATCACCTTGACCGCGTCGTAGCCGGCATCCTCGGTGAGCAGCGCCGCGATCACGTTCGGATTCTTGTTGGCGGCGAGCGACAACGCCTCCTCGCGCGTGGCCGGCAACACCGGGCGCAACGTGGCGGGCTCGAGCTTCGGCGGCAGATGGCCGACCGCGCGCTCGTAATTGGCGCGGCTGATTTGCAGATTGCCTTCGGCGAAATGACGCGCCGCCACCGCGGAAGCGAGCGAGGCCTCGGCCTGGGCGGTGTCGGTGCGCGTCAGCGTGCCGACGCGGAACTGCTCTTGCGTCGATTCCAACTGCTTGGCGAGCAATTGCTCGTTGTTGACGGAAAGATCGAGCGTCGCCTGGTCGCGCACGACATCGAGATAGGCTTGGGCGACGGCGAGAAAGACGGTCTCCTCGGTCTCGATCAGACGCGCGCGCTCGGCCTCGATCGTCTTTTCCGCTTCCGAGGTCTGCGCCACGGTGCGGCCGCCGCGATAGAGCGGCTGCGTCACGTTCAGATCCATCAGATGCGGAAACAACGTCTGATCGGGCGGAAATTGCGACGGCTCGACGAACTGAGCCAACGTCGGGCAACCCGGCCCCGACCCGGGACACAAAGCGAGCGGTATCGCCGGAACCGCGGGATGATTGACGGTCTCGTTGACTCCCGCCGAGCCGGAGAATGTGACCGTGGGCCGCCAATTGGAGAGCGCCTGCGGCACCCCTTCATCGACCGCGCGCAGATGCGCGCGTTCCGACAAAATCTGTGGATTGGTGGCGTAGGATTCGGTCAGCGCGTCTTCGAGCGTCTCGGGATCGGCCAGCGCCGGCGCCGCGCCCGAAAGCGCCGCCGCGCCGACCGCGATCGCGGCCGCGCACCAAATTCGGCGTGAGAAAAATCGCAACATCTAACAAACGCCCCCCGGACCGTTATCGGTTGATCCTTGGATGATCCCTAGAACACGAATTGCGGCACGCGCTCGAAACCCGGCAAAGGCGGCGCCGCCGCGTCGAAGATCGGGCGGCGCGACAGCACGCCCTTGACCCGCGTCATCGCCATCGCGACACCCATCCCGGCGCCGTTCTTCATCACCGCCAGCAGCCGCCCGCCTTCGGCCAATTGCGCGGCGATGGCGTCGGGTATGAAGGCGACGCAGCCCTCGATGATAATCGCGTCGTAAGGCGCCTCGGCGGCATGGCCGGAGGCGAGCGGCGCCTCGACCAGCTTGGCGTGAAGCACGCCCAGTTCGGCCAGGCGCGCGCGCGCCTGGCGCGCCAGCTCGGCGTCTTGCTCGACCGCCACCACGCTTCCGGCGAAACGCGCCAGCACCGCCGCGCCATACCCGCTGCCGCAGCCGATATCGAGCACCTTGTCCCGCGGCCCGATCTCGGCTTCTTGCGCGAGGCGGGCGAAGATCAACGGCGCCAGCAGCGCCCTGCCGTTGCCCAACGGCAGATTGTCGTCGGCATAGGCGGTGTCGTGGAGCGAAACCGGCACGAACCGCTCGCGCGGGATCGCCAACAGCGCATCGAGCACCGCCGGCTGCACCACCTTGCAGGTGCGCAACTGGCTCTCGACCATATTGAGGCGGGCGGCGGCGAAATCCATGGCGGGCGGCGATCTCTTGGTCGCTAAGATATCGGCCCGGTTATAGAGGCGCGGCGCGGCCGTGACAATCCTGGAACGGCGGCGATGAAATGCGTGAGTCGCATGGCGGCGCGGCGCGCCTTGACCGACCTCGCCCTCGCGGCGAATATCGCGACCCCCGGCCGGATGGCAGAGTGGCTATGCAGAGGACTGCAAATCCTCGTACAGCGGTTCGATTCCGCTTCCGGCCTCCATTCGGGGGAAGTATGTCGTGGCGCCGAACTCGCGATCAGGGTCGAGGCGGCGCCGGCCCGGGCAGGCGATAAAACGCGGGCGGGCGATAAAACAGGGAGGACATCATGGCCAATTTCGTGCTCGTCCATGGCGCGTGGCATGGCGGCTGGTGTTATCGCGACACGGCGGCGGCGCTGCGCAAGCAGGGCCACAACGTCTTCACGCCGACCCATACCGGCGTCGGCGAGCGGGCCCACCAGGCCGGCGAAGGCATCACACTCGAAACCCATATTCGCGACGTCGCCGGCTGCATCGAGGCGGAGGAGCTCGACCAGGTCATTCTCTGCGGCCATTCCTATGGCGGCATGGTGATAACCGGGGTCGCCTACCGCATGACCGAACGCATCAAGACGCTGGTTTATCTCGATGCCTTCGTGCCGAAGAACGGGGACTCCCTGGTTTCGCTGTTAAGCGCGGCGCACGATCCGGACGCGGCGGCGCAAGTCCGCGGCGGCTTGCGGAATGCGGCGATCGCGACCGGGATGGCCAACCCGATCCCGGCGGAGGTGTTCAATGTCACCGAGGCCAAGCGCGCCTGGGTGACGCGCCGTTGCGTGCCGCAAGCGCTCGCGACTTTCGAGATGCCGGTGCTGCTCTCGGGCAAGGTCGATGCCGTGAAGCATCGCGTTTACATCCTGGCCGACGGCTGGGACCCGAGCCCGTTCCGCCATTTCGCCGAAAAATACGGCACGGCGCCGGGCTGGAAGCTGATCAAGATGCCGTGCGGTCACGATGTCATGGTCGATCTGCTGAACGAGTTGACGGCGGCGCTCGCCGGGTTGGCGTAGAGCATGATTCTGTCTGCTCTGGCCCGGCGCGAAAAATCGTGGCGACGCCGCCGCGATGCGCTATAACGCGGCCCATCGATCCCCGGTAGCTCAGTGGTAGAGCAAGCGGCTGTTAACCGCTGGGTCGCTGGTTCGAATCCGGCCCGGGGAGCCAATTTCAAGGGGTCGAGCGGCACCGCCGCCCGGCCCCTTGCGCCGTCTCGGGCATGACGACAACCCGATCGCGCCCCGCCTTGCGCTTCTGGCGCGCCTTCGGTCCCGGTCTCATCACCGGCGCGGCCGACGACGATCCCAGCGGCATCGCGACCTATTCGCAAGTCGGCGCGCAATTCGGCTACGCCATCGGCTGGACCATGCTGTTCAGCTATCCGCTGATGGCGGCGATTCAGGAAATCAGCGCCCGCATCGGCCGCGTCACCGGCCATGGCATCGCCGGCAATTTGCGCCAGCACTATTCCCCGACATTGTTGCGTGTCCTGGTGGCGCTGCTGCTGGCGGCGAACATCATCAATATCGGCGCCGATCTCGGCGCCATGGGCGACGCGCTGGCCCTGCTGGTGCCGGGACCGCCCCAATTGTTCGTCGTCGCGTTCGCGATCGCCTGCGCCTGGCTCGAGATTTTTTCGCGCTACGGGCGCTATGTCTCGATCCTAAAATGGACGACGCTGTCGCTTCTGGCCTATGTCGCGACGGCGCTCGCCATCGACTTGCCGTGGGGCACGGTCGTTTATGACACGCTGGTGCCGAGCATCACGCTCGACAAGGATTATATCCTCGGCATCGTCGCGGTCCTCGGCACCACGATCAGCCCCTACATGTTTTTCTGGCAATCCTCGCAAGAGGCCGAGGACGAACGCGTGGCGCCCGGCGAAGAACCGCTGATCGAGGCGCCGACACAGGCCCCGGCGCAACTCCACCGCCTGCGGCTCGATACCTATCTCGGCATGGGCTATTCGAACCTGGTCGGGCTGTTCATCATCGTGACCACGGCGGCCACGCTCCACGCCGCCGGCAAGACCGATATCGCGACCTCGGCGCAGGCGGCGCTCGCCTTGAAGCCGCTGGCGGGCGATTTCGCCTTCGCCCTGTTCGCGGCCGGCATTGTCGGCACCGGCTTGCTCGCGGTGCCGGTGCTCGCCGGCAGTTCCGCTTACGCCGTCGGCGAGGCGCTGCAATGGCCCGTCGGTTTGGCGCGCCGGCCGCTTGAAGCCAAGGCCTTCTATGCCACCATCGCGGCGGCGACTCTAATCGGCGTCGGCATCAATTTCGTCGCGATCGATCCGATCAAGGCGCTGTTCTGGAGCGCGGTGCTGAACGGCATCGTCGCGGTGCCGCTGATGGCGGTGCTGATGTTGCTCGCGGCCAACCCCAAGGTGATGGGCCGGTTCACGCTGCCGCCGGTGCTGAAAGCCGTCGGCTGGCTCGCCACCGTCGTCATGGCGGCGACGGTCGCGACCCTGTTCGCGACCTGGATTTGGTAAAATTACGCCGCCGCGATCTTCGCCGGTTGCGCCGCCGCCTGCACCGCTTCCTCGGCGCCGAGCCACGCCGCTTCGGCGGTTTGCATCGCGCCGATAAGCTCGGCATGGCGGCGCATGAGCCGAACGCGCTCGGGCGCGGCAAGATCGGGCTTGGCGAGCGCCAATTCCAACATTTGCTTTTCCTTGGCGAGGCCATGCAGCGCCGCTTCGGCGTCGCGGGCGGCGCGGCGCAGCGGCGCCAGCGATTTGCGCGGGAGGTTCGGCGCGGGATCGGGTTTGGCCGGCGCTTCCACAACGAGCGCCGGCGGCGCGGCTTTTCGCGCCGTCAGGGTGGATTTGCGGTAATCCTCGAGGTCGCCGTCATAGGGCGCGACCTTGCCGTCCGCCACCAGCCACAACCGGTCCGCGGTCAATTCCAGGAAATGCCAATCGTGGCTGATGAGCACGACGGCGCCGGCGAATTCGTTGATCGCGGTCGCCAGCGCCGCGCGGCTGTCGATATCGAGATGGTTGGTCGGCTCGTCGAGAATCAACAAGGGCGGCGCGTCATGGGTGATGAGCGCGAAATTGAGCCGCGCGCGCTCGCCGCCCGACAGCGATTTGACCGGCACGAAGGCCTTGTCCTGGCCGAAGCCGAAACGGCCGAGCCGCGCTCGTACCGCTTGCGGCGTCGCCTTCGGCATCAGGCGCGACAAATGTTGGAAGGGCGAGTCGTCGGGCGACATGTCCTCGATCTGGTGTTGCGCGAAATAGCCGATGCCCAGCTTGGACGAGCGGTGCTGGCGCCCGGCTTGCGGCGCGAGGCGTCCCGCCAGCAATTTCGCCAAGGTCGATTTGCCGTTGCCGTTGGCGCCTAGAAGCGCGATGCGATCGTCGGGGTCGAGCCGCAGATCGAGCTTGCTCAACACCGGCTTGCCCGGCTCATAGCCGACCGCGATTTTTTCCATCGAGATCAGCGGCGGACGCAATTCCGGCGGCTCGGGGAAATCGAACGTCATCGTCGGATCGTCTTGAATCACGGCAACCGGCGTCATCTTCGCCAGCATCTTCAACCGGCTTTGCGCCTGGCGCGCCTTCGTCGCCTTGGCGCGGAAGCGATCGACGAAGGCTTGGAGATGTTGGCGCCGCGCTTCCTGCTTCGTCGCTTCGGCCTTGCTCTGCTCGATGCGCAGCGCGCGCATTTTCTCGAAAGCGTCGTAGCCGCCGGAATAGAGCGTGAGCTTCGCGTGGTCGAGATGCAGGATATGGTCCGGCACCGCGTTCAAGAGCGTGCGATCGTGGCTCACGATCACTAGCGTGTGCGGATAGCCGCGGAGATAATCTTCCAGCCACGCCGTCGCTTCGAGATCGAGATGGTTGGTCGGCTCGTCGAGCAGCAACAATTCGGGCGCGCTGAACAGCACCGCCGCGAGCGCCACGCGCATGCGCCAGCCACCGGAATAGCTCGATAGCGGGCGATGCTGCATCGCCTCGTCGAACCCCAGCCCCGCCAAAATTGCGGATGCCCGCGCCGGCGCCGCGTAAGCGCCGATGGCGGTGAGACGCTCATGGACATGCGCGAGCTTTTCCGCGTCGGTCTCGGTTTCCGCGTCCGCCATGAGTTTCGCGCGCTCGGAGTCCGCCGCCAGCACCAGATCGATCGGCAGGGTGTCGCCGCCCGGCGCTTCTTGCGCGACGATGCCGACGCGGCCGGTATGCTCGACCGCGCACTGGTCCGGCTGCAGCTCGCCCAGGATCAAACCCAGCAACGTCGATTTGCCGGTGCCGTTGCGTCCGATCAGCCCGACCTTCCAGCCATCGGGAATCCGCGCCGACGCGGCGTCAAGCAGCGTCCGGCCGGCAATACGGTAGGTGAGATCGGCGATGGAAAGCATGGCGCGGGGAACTTAGCGCGTGTCGTGAAAATTTGAACCGGCAAAGAAAAATAAAAAAAAGGTCCCTCGACTTCGCTCGGGATGAGGAGAGAGGGAGCTGTCGGCAACGACGGAAACAACAAACTCTCTCCATCCTCATCCCGAGCGAAGTCGAGGGACGCACGGTTATTTCTCTTTTACCTTGTCCCTGTCCCTGCCCCGCGCCAACGCCTTGAGCGCATCCCAATCGCCGCGGATCAGCGCCTCCTTCTTGGCACGGCTCCAATTCTTCACTTGGCGCTCGGCGGCGATGGCGTCGGTGATCCATTCGAACTCCTGATGGAACACCAAGACCACCGGCCGGCGGCGCGCGGTATAGCCGCCAAATGTCCCCGCATTATGTTGCGCGATCCGGGTTTCGAGTTCCGTGCGCGTACTGCCGACATAATAGGAACCGTCGGCACAACGCAGGATGTACACGAACGCGGCCATTCATCGTGCGTCCCTCGACTACGCTCGGGATGAGGAGAGAGGGAGTCCGCTATTCCCGGCGTCGCCAAAACTCCCTACTGTCCTCATCCCGAGCGTAGTCGAGGGACGCACCCCTTTTGTCGAACTTCCCGCCTACTCGGCCGCGACCTTGGGCAAATCCGCCATCGCCGCCGCCAATTCCTTCTCGTCATAGGCGCTGTCTTCGAGCTTGCCGGCGAAATAATCGATATAGGCCTGCATGTCGAAATGGCCGTGGCCGCAGAGATTGAACAGGATGGTCTGCTTCTTGCCCTCGCGCTTGCAGCGCAGCGCTTCGTCGATCGCGCCCCGTATGGCATGGTTCGCTTCCGGCGCCGGCAGAATGCCCTCGGCGCGCGCGAACTGCACGCCCGCCTCGAAGCATTTGGTCTGGGTGTAGGCGCGGCTCTCGATCAGGCCGAGTTCCTGCACCAGACTCACCAGCGGCGCCATGCCGTGATAGCGCAGGCCGCCGGCATGGAAGCCGGGCGGCACGAAGGTCGAGCCCAGCGTGTGCATCTTCACGAGCGGCGTCAGATGCCCGGTATCGCCGAAATCGTAGGCGTACTTGCCGCGCGTCAGGCTCGGACAGGCCGAGGGCTCGCAGGCGATCACCCGCACCTTCTTGCCGCCGCGCAATTGCGCGCCGATGAAGGGAAACGCGATGCCCGAGAAATTGCTGCCGCCGCCGGTGCAGCCGACGACGACATCGGGATAATCGTCGGCCATGTCCATTTGCGCGATCGCTTCCTGGCCGATCACGGTCTGATGCATCAGCACATGGTTCAGAACCGAGCCGAGCGCGTATTTCGTGTCGTCATGGGTGGCCGCGACCTCGACCGCCTCGCTGATGGCGATGCCGAGGCTGCCGGTGGAATGCGGATGCTCCTTGAGGATTTGCCGTCCGGCATTGGTTTCCTCCGAGGGCGACGCGACGCAAGTGGCGCCCCACGCTTCCATCAGCGCCTTGCGGTACGGCTTCTGCTGATAGCTGACCTTGACCATATAGACTTTGACTTCGAGGCCGAACACCGCGCCGGCGAAGGCGAGCGCCGAGCCCCATTGGCCGGCGCCGGTCTCGGTGGCGAGGCGCTTCACGCCTTCCTCTTTGTTGTAGAAGGCTTGCGGCACGGCGGTGTTGGGCTTGTGGCTGCCGGCCGGCGAGACGCCCTCGTATTTGTAATAAATCTTGGCCGGGGTATCGAGCGCCTTTTCCAAACGCCGCGCGCGATAGAGCGGCGACGGCCGCCATTGCCGATAGACGTCGCGCACCGGCTCCGGGATGTCGATGTAACGCTCGGCCGAGACCTCCTGCATGATCAGCGCCATCGGGAACAGCGGCGCGAGATCGCCCTGCCCGATCGGCTGCAACGTGCCGGGATGCAGCACCGGCGGCGGCGGCACCGGCAGATCGGCGACGATGTTGTACCAAGCCTTCGGAATCTTGGTCTCGTCGAGCAAATATTTCACGGTGTCGGACATGGCAGCCTCCCCTTGGTTGGCGCCATTCTTACTCGGCCCGCCGCGCTTGGCAAAGGGGCCTCTCGGCTACAGTACGATGTCCAGGCCGCGCTCCCGCTTCATCAGCGCGAGCCATTCCGCGTCGCTCAGGGCGGCGCGGCGGATCACCTCTTCGTCGCTCACCACCGCGCGGCCGGCGAGCAGCGCCGCCGCGCCGGGTCCGACCGGATAGCGCAGTTGCCAGCTGTCGCTCGCGACGATATCGCGAATCTTGTCGCCGACGACGAACGGAGAGACCGGATGCGTGAGCACCGCCTTGAAATAGGCCATCATGCGACGCGCATGGGGATAGGAGCTGTTCTTCGGCAGCGGCGGGACCTTGTCCAGAATCGGTGTCGCGATCACGCCCGGCTCGACGATGGCGACGTGAATGTCGAAGGCCCTGACCTCCTGCGCCAGGATTTCGCTGAGCGCCTCGAACGCGAATTTCGACGCGGCGTAACTCGATTGCGGCGCGGAGGCCATGCGGCCGGCGACCGAGGTGACGTTCACGATCCAGCCGCCGCCTTGCTTGCGCATGCTCGGCAGAACCGCCTGGATGCATCGCAGCCCGCCGAAGAAATTCGTCTCCATGGTCGCGCGGAACGCCGCCAGCGGGATTTCCTCGACCGACCCCGCGCCGCCGGGTACGCCCGCGTTGTTGACGAGAATATCGATACGGCCATGCGCGGCCACCGCTTGGCCGATCGCGTCGGCGACCGAGGCGTCTTTATCGATATCGAGTTGGGCAATGGTAACGGGAAGTTTTTCGGCGGCGACGATTGCCCGCAATTCGCCGGCACCGCCGAGATTGCGCATCGTGGCGACGACCTGGTGTCCCGCCCGCGCCAGGCTGACCGCCGTGGCAAGGCCGATGCCGCTGCTGGTGCCAGTCACGAATGCGATTGCCATGCGATTCTTCCCTCCGCAGCGCGAAGATTAAGCGATGCCAGCTTCGGTTAACGCCACGGCTTGAATAGCCAAGGTCCTCCGGCTATCTTACCTGGTCTTACCTGGTCTTACCTGGTCTTACCGGCGGAGGCGGCGATGACACGGGCGAAATTGACGACGGTCTTGTCGACCAAGGGTCAAGTCATTTTGCCCAAAGCCATCCGGCAACGGCGGCATTGGGATGCCGGCACGCGGCTCGTCGTCGAGGATACCGCCGGCGGGGTGTTGCTGCGGACGGAAGCTTGGTTCCCGCGGACCGATCCGAAAGACGTGTTCGGGTCATTGACCTATGCCGGACCGCCGAAGACGCTGCGGGAAATGGCGGCGGGGATCGCCGCCGAGGCCAAGAAACGCCATGCTCGCCATCGATACTAACATCCTCGTCCGTTACCTGACCGGCGATCATCCACAGCAGTCGGTCAGGGCGAGAACCGTGATCGATGGCGACGAAGTGTTCGTTAGCACGACGGTTCTCATGGAAGCGGAATGGGTGCTGCGCAGCGTCTATGGCTATGCGCGAGCCAAACTCGCCGACGCGTTTTCCGCGTTCGCCGGATTGCCGTCGGTCACGCTGGAAGACCCCATGGTCGCCGCGACGGCGCTGGGCTGGATGAAACAGGGCATGGACTTTGCCGACGCCTTGCATTTGGCGAAAGCCGAGGGCTGCGAAGCCTTTGTCAGTTTCGATCGGCAACTCGCAAAAGCCGCCGTTGCTGTTGGCGTGGTCACGGTCAGGACGCCATAAAGGAGAATCCGATGAAAGCGGTATTGCTGACGGGCCATGGCGGGCCGGAGATGCTGCACTACGGTGACGCGCCCGACCCGGTCGCCGGGCCGGGCGAAATCCTGGTCGATATCCATGCCGCCAGCGTCAACGCCGCCGATTACAAGGTGCGCCTCGGCGGCGGGCGCTACGGCAACCTAAAGTTTCCGCACATCCTGGGCCGCGACTTTTCCGGCGTGGTGCGCGCGCTCGGCGCCGGCGTCACCGACTTCAAGATCGGCGACGCGGTGTTCGGCGTCACCGATCAGGGCATCGAAGGGGCTTACGCGGAGAAGATCGCCATCAAGGCCGCGATCGTCGCCAAGAAGCCGGACCGTCTCGGCCATGTCGAAGCCGCCGCCTTGGGACTGATCGGCCTCACCGCGATCTGGGCGATCGAGGACACGGCGCAGCTCAAGCCCGGCGAGACCATTCTGATCCAGGGTGGGGCCGGCGGCGTTGCCGGCTTCGCCATCCAGCTCGCGAAGCATATCGGCGCCATGGTCATCACCACCGCCAGCGCGAGCAATCACGATTATGTCCGCCGGCTCGGCGCCGACCGGGTGATCGATTACAACAAGGAGGATTTCGCCGCCGCGGTTTCCGGCTGCGATGTCGTGTTCGACACGGTCGGCGAAGCGGTGCGGGCCGGCAGCTACAAGGTGCTGAAGCCCGGCGGACGCTTGGTCTGGATCGCGCCGGCGCCCGAGGGCTTCACGCCGCCGCGTGGCGACGTCGAAACCTTGCGCCCCGCCGTCACGCGCGACCGCGCGCATCTGGAACGAATGCTGGCGCTCATCGAAGCCGGCGCGGTCTCGCCGCCGACGATCACGCGCTATCGCCTCGCCGACGCGGCGGAAGCGCACCGGGTCAGCGAAGCCCGCCATCTCCAAGGCAAGCTGGTATTCGAGGTGCGGCCAGAGGCGCGATCCGGCTGATTTTATTTCGCGAAGGCGAACAGGCGTTTCACCTTGGCCGAAATACCGTGCCGCATGCGCTCGCGCCGCACCACGCTCTCATCCGTCACCCAATTTAGCTGGACCACGCGGCGCGGGCCGAAGGCCGGCGCGTGGCCGTGCCAGGAATGGGGCGTCACGCGAAACGCCACCAGGGTCCCGGCGTCGGGCGGCACTTCGGCGACAACGTCCTCGAGATCGTCGCGCGAGCGCAACAGGCGCAGCCGCCCGCCCGGCGCTTCCCACGCCTCGTTCATATAGATCAGCACGGTCACGAGCTTGGTGACGCTGTCGGAATGGATATGGCCGTCGCGCGCGCCGGCTTGGCCGCGAACCGTGATCATGGTCGGGCGGCCGGCGAGATCGAGGTCGAATTTCGCCGCCGCCGCGTGGCGAAACGCGTCGCCTTCGAGCTCGGCGACGAAATCGCCGAAGGCGCGGCCGTAGCGCAGCGTCTCGACCGGGAAGCTGCCGAGCTTATCGATCGCGGGAAAATCGGCCGACAGCGACGCCCGCGCCGCCTCGGGCACGAAACCCGGCACCACCAGGAAGGGGAACGGATCGGTTTCGAGCCGCGTCCGCCGCAGCGCGTCGAGATCGAGAAATTTCATGCGCGCGACCATAGACGGCGACGCGGCGCGCGACAATGCGCCCCGGCTTAGAGGACGATATCCAAACCACGTTCTCTTTTCATCATGGCGACCCAATCCGCGTCGCTCAACGCGGTCTGCCGCACGACCTCTTCATCGGCCGTGCCGGCCCGCCAGGCAAGCAGCGGCGCCGCGTCAGGCCCGACCGGATAGCGGAGCTGCCAACTGTCGCCGTGGACGATGTCGCGAATTTTTTCTCCCACGACGAAGGGCGAAACCGGCTGAGCGAGCGCGGCCCTGAACCTGGCCATCGTGCGCCGGCCTTGTGGATACGGACTGTTTGCCGGCATCGGCGGCACCTTGCCGAAAATCGGCGTCGCGATCACGCCCGGTTCGATGATGACGACGCGAACGTTGAACGCCTTCATCTCTTGCGCCAGGCATTCGCTCATCGCCTCGAAGGCGTATTTGGAGGCCGCGTAGGCCGATTGCGGCGACATCGCCAAACGACCGGCGACCGAGGTCACATTGACGATGCAACCGCTTCGCCGCTCGCGCATGCCCGGCACCACGGCCTTGATGCAGCGCAGCCCGCCGAAGAAATTCGTCTCCATGGTCTTGCGGTAGAGGGACAGCGGCATTTCCTCCACCGACCCGACGCCGCCCGGAACGCCGGCATTGTTGACGAGAATGTCGATGTGCCCATGCGCCGCCAGGGCTTGCGCGAAGGCCTTGGCGACCGAGGCATCGTCATCGACATCGAGCGCGGCCACGGTGACGGGAAGTTTCTCCGCGTCGATCAGTTTGCGCAGCGCGCCGGCGCTGTCCAAGCTGCGCATCGTCGCCACGACCTGGTGTCCGGCGCGGGCCAGCGTCACCGCGGTGGCGAGGCCGATGCCGCTGCCGGTTCCGGTGATGAACGCGATCGCCATCATGGCCTCCGATCCGTGAGTCGGCCCGGATCATAACGCATGGGCTCGCGTCGCCGCCACCCGCGAACGCCGTCCGCGGGGTGACGCCGATGATTCAGATTCGCTCGATTTCGGTCGCGGCGCGGTCGAGTGCCGCGGCGACGGCGTGAACCTGCTCCTGGCTCAGCCCGCCTTTTTGCAGCCGCGTCGCCAAGGCCAAGCGCAAGTTATGTGCCGCACGGCGAATTTCGGGGGCGCGGCCGCCGCCGAACATCTTGCCCGCCTCCTTCAACCGCCCGAACACGGCATCGACTTGGGCTTTGTTGGCATCGAGGAAAGCCTGTCCCTCGGGCGTGATGGTATAGAGCTTCTTGCCGCCCTCGACGGTGGCGACCGTGGTGTAGCCCAGTTCCTCCAACATGGTGAGGGTGGGATAGATCACGCCGGGGCTCGGGCTATAGGCGCCGCCCAATTCCTCCTCAATCGCCTTCATCAGTTCGTAGCCGTGGCGCGGCTTGTCGGCGATCAGCTTCAACAGGAGATACCGCAGATCGCCATGATCGAAGAACCGGCCGGCGCGCATCCCGCGCATGCCCCAGGGGCGATGCTCGCCGCCGCCGAAATCGCCGCGTGCCTGGCGTTCGCCCCAATGGCCGCGCATGCGCATATGATGATAACCAAACATGATAACCTCCGAGAGTTTCGATATATCGGAACTTAGATATATCTAAATCATATCGAATTCAAGAGCCCATAGCCCATGCCCGACAAAAAAATCCGCATCGCCTCGCGCGAGGCCCTTTATTCCGGCCATTTTCGGCTCGATCGTTATCGCTTCCGGCACCGCCGCCATGACGGGCGCTGGAGCAAGGAATTGACCCGCGAGGTGGTGGATCGCGGCAACGCGGTCGCGGTCCTGCTCTACGATCCGACGCGCGACGCGGTGGTACTCACCGAGCAGTTGCGGCTGCCCGCCCATATCGCCGGCTTGTCCGGTGCGCAGATCGAGACCGTGGCCGG
>JAATGI010000260.1 GCA_015654725.1 Rhodospirillales bacterium | reverse complement strand
GGTAGTGCCTCAGTTTGAAATTTCCGCCCGCTTTTTGTAAGGGCCACGTTTGGCGGGAATGGCATCCTTATCCAAGAGGCCGGCGATTTCCTCGTAGCTCCAAACATGATCGGACAATCCGGCTTCCATAGCTGGCGTCACCCGCAGAGTCTTGTGGACGCGCGCGAAATTGTAATGCAGCGCATAGAGCGCGATTGACGAAGCGCGCAGTATGAGATTAACCCGCCGCGACATCTGGCGGCTCGGTCAAGAAAGTGCTGAACCTCGGAGCCGAAGGGATGGATTCCTTCGTGGTCTCGGCCTTGCAATCGTCTGCGCCATCGCGTTGTACTCGCCTGTCGCGTGGTATTGGAAAATTGCGATCTTCTTCGGGCTGGCGTTTCTCATCGGGTGCGTTGCCGGTGCGTTTGTGTTGCGCCGAGAGCGCCACCGAATTTCAAACTGAGGCACTACCGATAATATTCCAGATTTCCGCCGCCGAGGCGTAAGGTCGCAGGCTGCGCGTCCCTCGTGTCAGGCCGAGCCAGATCGTGCCGCCGGAGCGTTTGATCGCGCGCGCAAGCGCGACATCGTCGACGATATCGCCGCGCACGGCGTCGAGGCCGCCGACACGTTCGAGCGTTTGGCGGCGCATCAGCATGCATCCGCCCGCCGCCGCCGCGATCCGGTGCTCCGGCCAGTTCACCCAGGCGAAGGGATAGAGCATGGCGAAGAAGAACACGAAGGCCGGAATCAGCAGGCGCTCGACGACGCTGCGGCAATGCAACAGAACCATTAGCGACACCAGATCGCGCTGCTCATATTGGAGCCGCGCCACCAATTCGCGCAGATTGCTCGGGTGATGCGAAATATCGGCGTCGGTGAACAGTAGAAGCTCGGAATCGCCGGCTTCGCCCGCCCCCTTGGTTCCAGGCCCACAGCTTCCCGGTCCAGCCGTAAGGCGGCGGCGGCGCATCGATGATTTGGAGCCGGCCGACACCGCCGGCTTCGGCCGCGGCGTGGCGCGCGACATCCGCGGTGCCGTCGCTGCTATGGTCGTCGATCAGCACCAGCAAGAATTGGCCCGGATAGTCTTGGGCCAGAAGCGAGCGGATCGCCTCGCCCACCACCGCGGCTTCGTCGCGCGCCGGAACCAACGCGGTAACGCGCGGCCAGGCTTCCGGCTCCGGTACCGGGTCCGCCACCGATGCCAGCCAGAAATAGCCGCGGCCGAATATCAGCCCGAGCCAGATCACGAGTGCCAATAGGCCGAACACGATCGCCGCAAGGCTCATGGCGCCGTTCTCTGACCGACAAACCAGGCGACCGCGTCGGTCAGCGCGGCCTGCGCGTCCCGCGCCGTATAGTCCAACTCGCGCCGTGCCTTGTCCGAGGAAAAAAACATTTTTTTTCGCGCGAGGCGCAATCCGTCACGCGTCACGAACGGCTCCTTGCCGGTGATGCGAGCGACCGCCTCGGCCGCGAAAGCGATCGGCATCAACGCGGGGACCGGCAGGTTCACGCTCGGTGCTCGTCGCCCGACGATCGCGGCGATGCGACGCAAAATTTCACGCAAGGTCAGGTTCTCGCCACCCAGAATGTAACGCTCGCCGATTATTCCGCGTTCCTCCGCCAGCAAATGACCGGCGGCAACGTCGTCGACATGGACGATATTAAGGCCGGTATCGACGAAGGCAGGCATGCGCCCCGATGCCGCCTCGACGATCATCCGGCCGGTCGGTGTCGGCTTGACGTCGCCGGGCCCCACCGGCGTCGAAGGATTGACGACAATCGCTGGCAGGCCCCGCTCCATCGCCATGTTCCGAACGATCTCCTCGGCCATGAACTTCGAGCGTTTATAGGGGCCGATCATGTCGTCGAGCACGCTGGGCGTAATCTCGTCGGCCGGCACGCCATTATCTCGAAGCCCGGGCACTGCGACGCTGCTGGTATAAGCGACGCGGCCAACGCCCTGGGCGAGCGCCGCTTCCATCAACAGCCGCGTGCCCTCGACATTTGCGCGATACATCGTTTCGGGCCGCGGGACCCATAGCCGGTAATCGGCGGCGACATGATAGAGGGCGCCACAGCCTTCGAGCGCCGCGACCAACGAACCGGCATCTTCGAGCGAGCCCTCGCGCCGTTCGAGATCGAGTCCGCTCAAGTTGGAATCGTCACTGGTCGGGCGCACGAGCGCCCGCACCCGGCGCCCGGCGGCGACCAGCGCGCGCGCCACCGCGGCACCGACAAAGCCGGTAGCACCGGTCACCAACACCGGCTTGGCACGGTCGAGCGGCATGCTCAGTTGGCGGCCGCGCGGCGCCCGCCATTGCCGACAAAGCGCCGCGCCATGTCGCGGGCGGCGCTGTCGGTGCCGTAAATGTCGTCGAGCGTCGCGATCGGATGGCGCTCGAGCGCGATCAAGCTCTCCTCGACGACGGCGGCGATGTCGAGGAAGCCGATGGCACCGTCGAGAAAGGCCGCGACCGCGATTTCGTTGGCGGCGTTGAGGATAATGGGCGCCGCGCCACCCTCTTCCAACGCCGCCCGCCCCAGCCGCAGCGCCGGGAAGCGATCAGGATCGGGCGGCTCGAAGGTGAGACGGCCGAGCGCGGCCAGATCGAGACGCGGGCTTGGCGCCGAAATCCGCCGCGGCCAGCCCAACGTGTTGGCGATCGGCGTGCGCATGTCCGGCGAGCCAAGCTGCGCCAGCACCGACCCGTCCTTATAATAGACCAGCCCGTGAATGACCGATTGCGGATGGACCACGACATCGACCTCGCCGCCTTTGAGCGCGAAGAGATGGGTCGCCTCGATCACTTCAAGCCCTTTATTCATCATGGTCGCGGAATCGACCGAGATTTTCGCACCCATGCGCCAATTGGGGTGCGCGACAGCCTCGGCAGGCGTGACGCCGGCCATCGCCGATAGCGGCCGCTCGCGAAACGGACCGCCGCTCGCGGTCAGGACAATGCGCTCGATTGCATGGGCTTGGTCGGTATCGAAAACTTGGAAGATCGCGTTGTGCTCGCTATCGACCGGCAACAGCCGCGCGCCATGTTCGCGCGCCGCCTTCATCACCAGCGCGCCGGCGCAGACCAGGACTTCCTTGTTGGCGAGCGCAACCATCGCCCCGCGCTTCACCGCCGCGAGGGTCGGCGCCAAACCCGCAGCGCCGACGATTGCGGCCATCACCCAATCGGCCGGACGCAATGCCGCCTCGACAACGGCCGCCGGGCCGGATGCGGCCTCGATGCCGGTGCCGGCAAGCGCCTCGCGCAGAGCGCGATATTTGCGGTCGTCGGCGATCACCGCGAGCTTCGCGCCGGTCTCGCGCGCTTGTCGCGCCAGAAGCTCGGCATTTTTCAAAGCGACCAGCGCCTCGACCTCATAGGCCTCGGAGTCCGCCGCCACCAATTCGATGGTGTTAGCCCCGACCGAGCCGGTCGAGCCGAGAATCGTGACGCGCCGCTTCGCCGTCATGTCGCGGCGCCGTGGTCGCGTTGAATGGCGACGACCCGGTCCCGCAGGCGTTCGAGCTGCGGGTCGCGGATGCCGAGCTGTTCGAGGTGTGTCATGGTATTGAATAGATACGAGGCGCAATCGCCAACCGTTCCCGCCGCCGTCGCAATGGCGCGCGCCATCTCGTCCTCCGGGACCGCGCCAGCATAGCGCGGGTAGTTCCGGTTGACGAGAAAGGCAATGGCCTTGACCGGTCCTTCGTGCGTGACCGCTTTCACCCAGCGCGGATCGTACGCGTTGGTTACCATCTCGCGGCGCCACAGCATTTCGAGCTCGTTTGCCGCCTCGCCCTCGGCGATACGGTAGGCGACGCCACGGCAAGCGCCGCCGCGATCGAGCCCGAGCAGCAATCCCGGACATTCGGGACTGCCCCGCCCCAATTTCGTCCACAGACAGAAACGGCGATGGTAGCCGTGAATCTTGGCGATACGCCGCTCCTGGTAATTGATCAGCGGATTCCAAATCAGGGAACCGTAGCCGAACACCCAAACGCCGTCTTTGACGGCACGCTCCTCCAGCAATTCGTGGATCGCCTCGCGATGCGTCTCAATCGGAATCAATTTAAGGTCAGGATCGAGTTGTTCGACCCGTTCGCGAATCGATTCGTCGAGAAGAAATTCGCGCGTCAGTTGGAGGGGCGGCGAGGACATCGCGGGATCATACTCGGGCGCGCCTGCCGCCGTCACGGGGCATCCTCGGCACCGAGATAGGCGCGCTGCAATGCCGGATCGCTTTTCAACTCGGCGGCGGACGCGGCGCGCACGATCCGGCCATGCTCCAGCACATAGCCGCGGTCGGCAACACTCAGCGCGGCGAACACGTCTTGCTCCACCAGCAAAATGGTCACGCCTTGCCCGCGAATCTTGACCAGCACGTCCAAGAGCCGATCGACGATAATCGGCGCCAGGCCGAGGCTCATTTCGTCGATCATCAACAGCCGCGGCGCGGCCATCAGCGCCCGGGCGATGGCGCACATTTGCTGCTCGCCGCCCGATAGGCTGCCGGCCATCTGCCGCCGCCGCGCCGCCAGTACCGGGAACAGGTCGAAAGATTGCGCAAGGCTGGCGCCGATCGCGGCACGATCCCGCCGGCGATAGGCGCCCATGAGCAGATTCTCCTCGACACTCATGCGCGGAAACAATTGCCGCCCCTCGGGAACCTGGACCAGTCCCAGCCCGAACACCGCCTCGGGTTCGCGCGCCGCGATGTCCGTTCCACCGAAGCGGATTTCTCCGCCGGACTTCAACAGCCGCGACACCGCGCGCAAGAGCGTGGTCTTGCCGGCGCCGTTGCTGCCGACCAAGGCAACGAGCTCGCCGCTCTCGACCGTGAGATCGACACCGTGCAGCACCGGCACGTCGCCATAGCCAGCGACCAAACCGTGAAGGACGAGGAGCGGAGCACTCACGCCCGCCGCCTGCCGAGATAGGCCTCGACCACGCGCGGATCGCGCAGCACCGCCGCCGGCTCGCCCTCGGCGATGAGTTGGCCGTGATTGAGGACCAGGAGCCGGTCCGACAAGCGCCGGATCGCGGACACGACATGCTCGATCACGAGAACGGTCATGCCGCGGTCGCGAATACGGCGGATCAGGGCAACCGCGCTATCGGTCTCGGCCGGCGTCAGCCCGGCCATGACTTCGTCCAGCAAGAGGAGCTTTGGCCGCATCGCCAGCACCTTGGCGAATTCGAGGCGCTTGCGGTCGGGGCCGCCGAGATGATCGGCATGCTGCGCCGCTTGCGGCGCGAGGCCGACGAAATCGAGCCATTCGCGCGCTTGCTCCCGGGCCTTGGCACGGTCGCGCTCGCCGCCGCCGGCGCCGAACAAGGCGCCCAAGGTGACGTTGTCCAGAACGCTGAGGCCCGGAAAGGGCTTGGTGAGCTGATAGGTGCGGCCGATGCCGAGATGGGCGCGGCGAAACGGCGGCAGATGATCGATGCGCGCGCCCTCGAACCGAATCTCGCCGGCATCGGGCGCGAGCGCGCCGCCGATCAAACTGACCAGCGTGCTCTTGCCGGCGCCGTTCGGGCCGATCAATCCCATGATCGCGCCGCGCTCGAGGCGGAAACTCACCTCGCTCAGCGCGACCAAACCCTGAAAGCGCTTGGTCAAGCCGCGCGCCTCGAACAGCGGGGCGGTTTCGCTCATAGCCGGTGACGCTCGATATTGGCGAGGAAATAACGCCAGCCGAGGGCGCGGAAACCGCCGCCGAGATCGATCAAACCCTTCGGCAGGAAGATCACCGCGAGCAGAATCACCAGGCCGAAAAACAACGCGGCCGCGGTCGAGATGCCGTTGGCCAGCACCTCATAGATCGCCGACAAAACGAAGGCGCCGATCACCGGGCCGAACACCGTGCCCGGCCCGCCGAACATGGTCATGATCACCATTCGGACATCGAGCGTCGTATCGAATGAACCGGCCGGATCGATAAAGGTGATCCAATAGGCGTGGATGCCGCCGGCAAGCGCCGTGAAGACGGCGGCCAATATCAGGGCGGCGAGCTTGTATCGGGTGGCATCGACACCGACGGCGGCAGCGGCGTCCTCGTTCTCGCGGATCGCGATCAGCGCTATGCCGAACCGGCTCCTCGCGATCCAGGCCACGGCGACCGTCGCTGCGGCGAGCAGTCCTAGCGACAATTCATAGAACATCGCGTCGTCGCGCGTGAGCGGCAGGATCAGCCCGATATTCTTGCCGGCGATGTCCAGATTGGCGAACAACGCCGACAGTGCTGCGGAAATGCCCAAGGTCACGATGGCGAAATAGGGTCCGCGCAAGCGCAAGATCGGCCCGCCCAACACCGCCGCGACGACGACGGCGAGGACCGCGCCGAGGGCCAGCCCCAGCCAAAAGGGCTGGTGCCACTGCGCCATCGCGATGGCGGTACCGTAGGCGCCGAGGCCGTAAAACGCGGAATTGCCGAAGGAGACATAGCCGGTAAAGCCGCCGAGGATATTCCAGGACTGCGCCAGCGTCGCGATCAACAGCGCGTTAATGCCGAATTGAATCAACACGGCGTCGCCGAGCCACGGCACGCCGGCGAGCACCGCGAGCACCGGCGCGAGAGCGAGCCAGCGCCACTTCATGCGAGCTTCAGGGACCGCGCCGGGCGCAGCACGAGGATCAAGACCAGCAGGCCGAAGCTGATGACGTCGCTATAGGTCGGGCCGAGATAGAGCGAAGCGAGCGCCTCGGCGAGACCGATGACGATGCCGCCGAGAATGACCAAAAGCGGATTTTCAAGCCCGCCGATGATCGCGATGACGAAAGACTTGGCGGTGAGCGTCGCGCCGATATAGGGCGTGATTTGCGCCACCAGGCCGTAGAGCCCGCCCGCCGTGCCGGCAAGCGCGGCGCCGATGCCGAAGGTCACGGCGTAGATTTGCCGCGGATCGACGCCGTAGAGCCGGGCCGCGTCAAGATTTTGCGCCGTCGCCCGGATGGCACGGCCGAGACGCGAGCGATCGAGCAACAGCTGCAGCAGTCCCGCCAGAAGCACCGCGACCAGAAACGCCGCGAGCCAGGCAAGCGGCACGGTGACTCCGGCCAGTGTCACATTGGCACCGGCATAGCTCGGATTGATGGTGCGGAAATCGGCGCTGAACAGAAGTTGCGCCAGATAAGTCAAGACGACGTTGAGGCCAAAGGTGAACAAGAGCGTGTTGAGGAGCGCCGAGCGCACGATGAGATTCAACAGCCCGCGTTGGATGACATAGCCGAGAGCGAACAGCGCCAGCATCGCGATCGGCAATGCCGCGAAGGGATCCAGTCCGGCGACGAACAAGAAATAGACGACGTACCCGCCCAACATGATGAACGCGCCATGCGCAAGATTGACGATGTTGAGCACGCCCCATACCAGCGCCATGCCGAGCGCCATCAGGCCGTAAAGCCCGCCGAGCAAGACGCCATCCACCAGGATTTGCGCGAACAGCAAGCGCGTGCCGCCTAGCCGGCCGAAGCTTCAGTAACGCCTCAGCCCCTTTGGCCCCAAGGCGGCACGGGAAAGATCGGCTTGGTGATGAAATGGTCGGTATAGATCGGCGTCACTTCGCCGTTTTGAATCTGAATCACGATCTGCGGCACGACAATCTGGCCGCCTTCATTGAAGCGGACGCGCGCATAGAGACTCGCGAAATCGGATTTGGCGATCGCGTCGCGGACCTTGGCGCGGTCGAGCGTGTCCGCGCTTTCGATCCCTTTGACCAGCGCCTCGACCGCGGCCACGCCGGCCGCCGCGTGATAATCGGGGTCGTAGCCGAATTTCGCCTTCCAGGCGGCCGCGAACTGCGCCGCGTCGCCGAACCAGTCATCTTTCAAGGTCGGCGAAGGCAGCCAGGCCGTCATGCCGAACGCATCCTCCGCGTCCTTGCCGAGCGCCTGGCGGAAATCCGCCGTCGGCACGCCCACGGTGAACGACATCATCAGCTTGGCGCCGGTATCGAGGCCCTTGGCCTGGCGAATGGCGTTGAGCACTTCGGGCTCGAGCCCGCCCCATAGCACGATATCGGGGGCCTTGGCTTTGATCTGCGCCATGATCG
The DNA here is from genome assembly GCA_015654725.1 of Rhodospirillales bacterium. Classification (GTDB taxonomy): domain Bacteria; phylum Pseudomonadota; class Alphaproteobacteria; order ATCC43930; family CGMCC-115725; genus JAATGI01. The sequence continues at coordinate 2,268 of JAATGI010000260.1, read as the reverse complement.
AGGAGAAATCCGTCGTCTTCGCCGCATAAGTCTGATCGACGACGATCTCGATGCCGGCTTCGGCCAGGAGCTTGCGCGTGCCCTTGGCGACCGAGACATCGAAGGCATCGTCGGCCGCGACCAGCGCCGCGGTCTTGGCCTTGGGCTGGAGCTGGCCCAGCATCGCGATGATGCTGGCGAAATAATCGTCGGCGGGCGGCAGCGTGCCGAAGATAAATTTATAGCCGCGGCTGAAAATTTGGGGCGAGGCGCCGCCGCCCTCGACCATCGGAATCTCATATTTCTCCGCGATCGAGGAGGTCGGTAGCGTGGCGCCGCTGGCATAGGGGCCGAGCAAGAAATCGACCTTGTCGTCGGTCACCAGTTGGACATATTGGCGCACGCTCAAATTCGTATCCGACTGATTGTCGAGCAACTTGAGCGCGATCGGAATCGATTTGCCCGCGATCTTCACGCCGCCTGCTTGGTTGATCTGGTCGATGGCGATGTTGTAGGCGTCACGGTAGTAACGGCCGGTATTGGCGTCCTGGCCGGTGAGCTGGAGCGAGGCACCCAAGCTGATGCTCCGCGGCGGGTCGGCCCCGAACGCGCTGGCGCCCGCCAAGACCACCATCATCCCCGCCAACACCATTGTCTTCGTCATCGTCACCTCCCTTGCTCTTTCAAGGCCGCCAACATCTTCTCGGTCGTCATCGGCAGACTGCGCACACGTGCAGCGACCGCGTTAAAAATCGCATTGCCGATGGCCGGCGCGACCACCGACATCGCCGGCTCGCCGGCCCCGGTCGGGTGCTGGCCGGTGCTAACAATCTCTATATCAAGCTCCGGCACTTGACCGAAGCGCAAGATGGGATAGGCGTCGAAATTGGCCGCCTCGAACTGGCCGTTCGCGAACGCCGCCCGTTCGTACAACGCGACGCTGAGGCCGGTCAGCGCGGCGCTTTCGATCTGCGCGCGCACGCCGTCGGGATGGATGACCGCGCCGACATCGCTGACGATGGTGAGCTTCTCAACCGCTACCCCGCCGGTTTTGCGATCGACCCGGACCTCCGCGACACACGCGGTCCAGCTCGGCTGATTGCGATCCGGCGCGCTCGACGCCGCCAACCCGACACCGTGCCCGTCGCTTTTTTGCTCGCGCTTCCGTTCGTAGCCGGCGACCTCGACGGCGTGGCGAATGACGGCGGCGAGCCGCTTGGAGCCGCCGACCGCGCTCGGGGGCCCGCCCTTGTTGGGGCCGCTGCCATCGAGCAAATCGAGCCGCAGCGCGACCGCGTCGCGCCGGACATGATGTGCCAACTCGTCGATGAAGCTCTCAAGCGCCCAGACCGCCCATCCGGTGGCGTTGGCACGCATGAAGCCCGCCGCCGTCGCGCGCTGCGCGACATCGTTCTCGATCGCGCGCACCAGGTAATTCGGAAACGAATACCAGGAATCGGCGCCGGTCAGCGCCGCCCAATCGAGCTTTGTCTTGCCGTCGGGGCCGGGCTGCATCGCGATCGGCAGAGCGCGTGCCAGCGGCCAAGCGGAGCAAAGGTCGTGGCGCAGCGCAATCGGTTGCCGGTTCGCGTCCAGCCCCACGGTCAATCTTTGTACCGTCAGCGGGCGGTGGAAGTCGAAGCGCAATTCTTCGTCGCGGTAGAAGATCAGCTTCACCGGCCGGCCCGACGCCTTGGCGGCAAGCGCGGCCGCGACTAGCGCATCGACCTCGACGCGGCGTCCGGACGGATCGCCGAGATAGGTCTGATGCAGCACAACCTGACCAGGATCCGCATCCACCGCATTGGCGAGCGCCGCCACCGCTTTGGTTTGAAAGGCGCTCCCGGCATAGGCGTGCCAGATGTCGCCGTCACGAAACACCAAGGCGCTCATCGGCTCGATGCCGGCATGGGCGACATGCGCCGTGACGAATTCGGTCGAAAATGTCGAGGCTGCCGCCGCCATTGCCTTGTCGGCATCGCCGATGATCCACCATGGCGCGCCTTGGCCGCGGTCGGCGATGAGCGTGCGCGCCCGCGCCACAATATCGTCATCGCCGAGCGCGGCATTTGGCCCGAGCTCCCAATCGATCTTGAGCGCCTTCGCCGCGGCGCAAGCTGCGGGATAAGTCGCCGCCAGGGCGATGACATAGGCGCCATTGTCCCCCGCCGGATCGGTGGCCGAAACGAACTGCCGGTAGCCCGCGATCTTTCTCGCTTCATCGTCGTCAACCGAGCGCGGCTTGCAGCCGGAGCGCAGAGGCGGCCGCGCGATCTTGCCGTAGAGCAT
>JAATGI010000448.1 GCA_015654725.1 Rhodospirillales bacterium | reverse complement strand
ACGCGCCTGGCGCCCGACGCCTATGACCGCGCCGCCAACGATCGCGTTTACGCGGCGTTGGGCCAGGAAGCGGCCAAAACCGTCGCGGCGGGCTATACCGCGATCCTCGACGCGGTTTTTCTCGCGCCCGAGGAACGTCGGGCCGCCGCCGCCATCGCGGCGCGGGCCGGCGTTCCCTTCGCCGGGTTCTGGCTGACAGCGGCGCCGGAGGTGCTTGCCGGCCGCCTCGACCGGCGGCAAGGCGATGCCTCCGATGCCGACCGCGCGATCCTCGCTCGCCAGTTGGCACTCGATCCGGGGCCGCTCGATTGGCACCGCCTCGATGCCGAGCGGGAGGCGGCCGCGCTCGCCAAAACCGCGCGGGACATGATCTAAGCAAGCCGGACGGTCCCTACCGCCAAACCGGATGATCCCGGCCGGATTCCCTGTTAATTTCGCCGCCGGCACATAATTCGAGAAGGGGGCGCGCGCCATGATTTTGGTCACTGGCGGTCTCGGCTTTATCGGCTCGCATACGATCCAAAGCCTGCTGGCGACGGACGAAACCATCGTCGCGACCAAGTTCCGAACCTCGCGCATACCGCCGTTTCTCGCCGCCGACATCGGCAAGCGGGTGATCGTCGAATCCCTCGATGTCGCGAGCCCCCACGCCGTCATCGAGGTCGCGCGCAAGCACAAGGTGACGAGCATTCTGCATCTCGTGGTGACGCCGCTCGGCGCGCTGTCGCCCGCCGAGGATTACCGGCTCAATATGCAGGGCTTGATCAACATTCTCGAGGCCGGGCGCATCGTCGGCGCGACACGCGTATCGATCGCGAGCTCCAGCGCGGTCTATGCCGGGCTGCCGAGCGGCCCGTTCCGCGAGGACATGAATGTGCGGCTCAATCCCGGCTTCGCCACCGAAGCCTTCAAGAAAAGCTTCGAAGCGCTTGGCACGCATTATCGCGACCGCACCGGACTGGAGGTGGTGTTTCTGCGCATCGCCAACGTCTATGGCCCGCTCTATCACAGCATGAGCAACCTGCCGAGCCGGCTCGTTCACGCCGCGGTGAAGGGGCGGCCGGGGCCGTTGCCGCGTCCCGGCGGCCGGCCCGATTTCGCCGAGGACAGTTCCGATTCCGTTTATGTCAAGGATTGCGCCGCCGGCATTCGCCTGGTCCACACCGCGCCGAAGCTCAATCACGCGGTCTACAATATCGGCGCCGGAGTCGTCACGTCCGGCGCGGAATTCGCGGCGGCGACCCAAGCGGCGGTTACCGGGGCGCGGATCGAATTGACGCCCGGCCGCGGTCCCGATTATCGGCCCCATTCCGAACTCGATCTCGGCCGCACCGCCCAGGAGGTAGGCTATCGGCCCGCCTTCGGCGTCGAGGCCGCGATCGCCGACTACGCCGAATGGCTGCGGGCGGGAAATCCCGTGTGAAGGCCCCGCCGAATTCGCTAGAAGCCATGTTCGATCGCGGCTTGTCAACGACGCCGCGACCGATGCTAATAGGCCAAATTCACACCGAGCCGGCAGTTAACGGCCGAGCCAACCAAAGGGAGACAGCTCGCCATGTATAACGGGACCAAAGTCTTGGACATCCACGGTCATTATTCCGCGCCGGTCAATGGCAGCGCCGCGCTTGGCCTGATGCTGGCCAGCAACACGCCCTTGAAGGACGACCCGCGCAAGGACATTCCGCGGCTGGGCATGAGCGAGCAGGCCTGGGCCGCCGCGATGAAGCGCCATGTCGATATGATGGACGACCACAATATCGACGCCCAGCTCATCGGCCCGCGCCCCTTCCTGATGCTGGGCTGGATGCAGAAACATCTGCTGGAGGGCTGGTGCCGCTTCATCAATCACATGATCGCGCGGCAAGTCACCGCCTTCCCGACCCGTTTCAGCGGCGCCGCTTGCTTGCCGCAGAACCCCAAGGCCGACGATCTCAAGCACTGCCTGCCCGAGCTCGAATATTGCCATCGCGAACTGGGCTTCACCGCCGCTTATCTCACGCCCGACCCGGCCGGCGACCGCAGCTCGCCCGGCATGGACGATGAATATTGGGACCCGGTCTAAGCCTATTGCGAAAAGCACAATCTGCCGATCGTCGTGCATGGCACCAATTGCACCGATCCGCGCTTGAAGACGATTCCGCAGAACTATCAGATCGGCTTCGTCTGGGAGCAGTATCTCGCGACCCAGCTTCTCTCGCATGGCGACGTGTTCAAGCGCTTCCCCGGCCTCAAGATCGTGGTCTGCCATTGCGGCGGCGCGCTCGATCGCTTCATCAAGAGCGACTACCACCTGGCGCAGAAGGATCTGAGCAAGAACCTGTTCTTCGACACCTGCGCGCTCGACACCGATTATCTCGAGGCCGCGATCAAGCAGCGCACGCCGACCCGCATGCTGTTCGGCACCGAAACGCCGGGCTCGGGCGGCGCCATCCGCCCGGAAACCGGCAAGCAGAGCGACGATCTGGTGCCGATCATCGGCGCGATGAAGTTCCTGTCGGAAGAGCAGAAGCTCAACATCTTCCACAACAACTGCAAGCACGTCGCCCCCGGCTTCGCCAAGCTGGGCTAGTGGATCGAATCTAACACTTGGTGCCCGCGTTTGACGGCGGCGATGATTTTGTCGGGATCGGCGGTCCAGGTGAAGGGCTTTGGCATCTGATTTGTCTCGGCCAGGAATCGGT
>JAATGI010000086.1 GCA_015654725.1 Rhodospirillales bacterium | reverse complement strand
CTGATGGGCGCGGGCAAGACCAGCATCGGGAAACGTCTGGCGCAAGAGCTGAAGCTGCCTTTCATCGACGCCGACAGCGAGATCGAACAGGCGGCCGGCGAGAGCGTCGAGGATATTTTCGAGCGCCACGGCGAGGCCTTTTTCCGCGACGGCGAGCGGCGCGTGATCGCGCGGCTTCTGGATGGGCCGCCGCATGTGCTGGCGACGGGCGGCGGCGCCTTCATGGATCCGAGCACGCGCGCCCTGCTGAAGTCGCGGGCGGTCGTGATCTGGCTCAAGGCCGATATCGAGGTGTTGCTCGCGCGCGTCGCCCGGCGCAACAACCGGCCGCTTTTGAAAAACGGACAAGCGCACGATTCTGGAACAGCTGATGGCGGAGCGCTATCCGGTCTATGCCGAGGCCGCCATCACCATCGACAGTATCGAAGGGCCGCCCGAGGAAATGGTCGGCAAGATTCTGGCGCGCCTCGGCGAGGCCGCCTCCGCCGGCTTGACGCAACCGGCATGAGCGGCGAATCGGCCTTACGCGTCGCGCTCGATGAGCGCGGCTACGATATCCATATCGGCGCCGGGTTGCTGGCGCGGGCGGGCGACTTGATCGCGCCGGCGATTCGGCATCGGCGCGCGGTCATCGTCACCGACGAGACCGTGGCCAAGCTGTATCTGCGGCAGCTCGCCGCCGCGCTCGACCGCGCCGCCATCGCGCATCATGAAATTATTTTGCCGCCCGGCGAAGGCACCAAGGATTTCGCTCATTACGCGCGCCTTTGCGAGACGGTGCTGGCGCTCGGCATCGAGCGGGCGACGCCCTTGATCGCGCTGGGCGGCGGCGTGATCGGCGATCTCACCGGTTTCGCCGCCGCGACCCTATTGCGCGGCCTCGATTATGTTCAAGTGCCGACGACCCTATTGGCGCAGGTCGACAGCGCCGTCGGCGGCAAGACCGCGATCGACACGCCGCAAGGCAAGAACCTGGTCGGCGCGTTCCATCAGCCGGTGCTGGTGCTCGCCGATATCGATACGCTGGCGACGTTGCCGGCGCGTGAATTGCGCGCCGGCTATGCCGAGATCGTCAAATACGGGCTGGTGCGCGAGCCCGCGTTTTTCGCCTGGCTCGAGGCGAATGGCGCCGCGCTGCTGGCGGGCGATGCCGCGGCGCGTGCCTACGCCGTGCGCACGAGCCTCGGCATCAAGGCGCACGTGGTGGCATCCGACGAGCGCGAGACGGGCGAGCGCCAAATTCTCAATTTCGGCCATAGTTTCGGCCACGCCCTCGAAGCCGAGACCGGGTTCGGCGCGACGCTGCTGCATGGCGAGGCGGTGGCGCTGGGCATGTGCCTCGCTTACGACTTAAGCGCGCGGCTCGGTCATTGCGCGGTGCCGGACGCCGACCGGGCGAAGCGCCACATCGCGGCCGCCGGCCTGCCGAGCACGCTCAGCGTCCTGCCGGCCGAGCGCCGCGACCCGGCGGCGCTCTTGGGCCATATGCGCAAGGACAAGAAGGTCCGGGGTGGCCGGGTCACGCTCATTCTGCCGCGCGCCATCGGCGAGGTATTCGTGACGCAAGAGGTCGCGCCGGAGACGTTGCTGGATTTCCTCGCCGCCGCCGGCGCTCAATAGGGGATAAAATCGCGCGCCGCGCTAACGGCTGACGCGGTGTCCGTCGAATCGGGCGGCGGAGCGGAAATAGCTCATCAGATAGACCCGGATTGCCGCGGTAAGACTGGATTCGATCCGGTTTTGCTCGATTTGAGTCACCAGCAGGTTCATGGGCTTGTTTTCCAGCCGGCAAATCTGCAGCAACGCGTCCCACATCGTCGGCTCCAGCCGGACGCTGGTGCGATGCCCCGCCACCGTGACATTGCGGTTAACGAGCGTGGAGGGCGCCCGGGCGGCGATCGGCCGCTTCGAGGCGACACCGAAATCATAGGGAAACGAACGCGCAACCATGGGCACTGGTTATCATCGGCCGGCGCTGTTTGCAACTTAATAGCTAAAAGTATTTCGTTAACATCAATTTCAGGTTGTGTAGGGGCCGGCCTCGGCGGGGGTTGAGGCGGTCACGCTCAAGGCATGGACCGGGCCGGCCAATTCCTCGGCCAGAACCGCGTAAATCCGCCGTTGCCGGGCCACCCGGCTCAACCCGACGAAGGCGGCGGCGGTGATCGCGACGCGGAAATGGCTCTCGCCCCCGGGGTTGGCCCGGGCATGGGCATGCCCGGCATGGAGATGGGATTCGTCGACGATCTCGAGGCGGTCCGGGTGGAATTCGGCGGTAAGCTTGGCGCGGATGCGGTCAAGGACGCCTTTTGGCGCCGCAGCGGGCGGCTGGTTCATGCCGGCAAATTGTTAAGCAAGTGCCGATTTGTCAATGGCAGGCGGCGTGTCGGCGTGCCTTCCGGCGCTTGTCTTGCCCCCTACCGCCCCTCATACTGCGCTAATGTCTCGAGCCATGCCGAGAGCTCAGTTGTTCGAGCCCATGACCGACGCGCCGCCGCCGCCGCGGCCGTGCGATCATTCCGGCTGCGCCTCCGTCGGCGAGTTCCGGGCGCCGCGCTCGCGCACGCTGAGCAATTACTACTGGTTTTGCCTCGAGCATGTCCGCGCCTACAACGCCGCCTGGAACTATTACGCCGGCATGAGCGAAGCGCAGATCGAGCAAGAGGTGCGGCAGGATATTGTCGGGCGGCGTCCGACCTGGCGGCTCGGCGCCCGCATCGCCGGCCGCTACGATTTCCGCGATTTCGGCCTGTTCGATTTCGCCGATGCCGGCGAGCGGGCGAAACCCAAATCGCGGCTGCAGACGCCGCAGGAAAAAGCGCTCACGATCTTCGATCTGGCCTTGCCGCTGACCTTCGCCGCCTTGAAGGCGCGCTACAAGGAGCTGGTGAAGCGGCACCATCCCGACGCCAATGGCGGCGACAAGGAAGCGGAAGAGCGCTTCAAGGTCATCAACCAAGCCTATTCGACGCTTAAAGCCAGTTATTTCTCCTGAGGTCCAATGAGTTCCCCGAACACGACCCAAACGGGCGGCGCGCCGCTCGACAGCCCCGACATCACGGTTTCCGTGCGCCAGACCTTCGGTCTCAACAGCGAGATGCAGGTGCCGGCCTTTTCGCGCCCGTCGGACAATGTCCCCGATATCGACGAGGCGTATCGCTTCGATCACGACACCACGCTCGCGATCCTGGCGGGCTTCGCCTATAACCGGCGCGTGCTGATCGCCGGCTATCACGGCACCGGCAAATCGACCCATATCGAGCAGGTCGCGGCGCGGCTCAACTGGCCTTGCATCCGCGTCAATCTCGACAGCCATATCAGCCGCATCGATCTCGTCGGCAAGGACG
>JAATGI010000476.1 GCA_015654725.1 Rhodospirillales bacterium | reverse complement strand
TGCGGCCGCCCATCGCCTTCCAGCCGGGATGGCCGATATAGACGGCGTTGATGAACGGATTGCCCATCAGGCAGCCGATCAGGCTGACGACGCCGTCGGCGGTCAGCACGCGCGTGGTCGGGAAGGAATCGCCCGCCGCCGCCGCGCTCTCGACATTGTCCATCGCCTCGACCAGGTCGTAGATGCCGAAGGGAATCGCCGTCACCAGGATGACGCCGATATACTGGAAGCCATGGAAGACATGGCCGATTTCGGGCACGGGGAACGAGAAACCGAAGCTCGACACCGATCCGGCCAGAGTGGTCAAGCTGAGGCCGCCGAAACCCAGTCCGAATAGATTCGAGCCCCAGGCGATGACGCTGCCGGCGACAATCGCCACCAGGCCGCCCGGCACGCCGCCGAAATAACGAATGCCGCCGAACCAGTTGGCGAGAATCACGGCGAAGCAGACGACGCCGATCACGGGCGTGGAGAAAATCTGCCCCGCCGGACTCATCGAGATGAAGGTGATGGAAATGCCGGCGAGCGAACCCAGCAGGGCGGCGCGCGGCGTGATCTTCCTGATCCAGGGCGCGACGAAGCCGCCCGCCATCAGCACGAAGCTCTGGATGAACACCCAGGTCAGCCCGGCCTCCCAGGCCTGGATCGGATCGTGGGTCTTGATCAGGATCGGCAGCATGACCACGAAGGTGACGACGAACATATGCGGCACGCTGATGCCCGAAGGCAGCGCGCAAACATTGGCGCGGCCCTCCTTCTTCGCGAGGCGATAGGCGAGCCAGGCGTAATACATCGTCGACAGGAACAGCATCAGCCCGGTCGCGGGCAGGATGCGGCCGAACACGATATCGTCCGGCATCTTCAAGACGAAGCGCAGCAGCCCCGTGAGCACCAACATGTTGACCAGAATGTTGGTGCCGAAACCGAAAAAGGCGTTCAAATCGCCGGCGACCCAAAATTTCGGCCTGAAGCCGCTAACCGTGTCACTCATTGCCATGGTCGACCCCCTGATGGTGTTGGTGTCGCCCGGATTCCGCCCTGCTATTTTTTCGCGATCGCGCCGATGACATCGGCCGATTTGCCGACCCAGCCGAAAATGCCGCCCTGGGCCTTGATCATTTTGAGTCCCATCTCCTGGAACTCGGGAAAATAGGAACCGACGCAATCCTCCAAGACGAGGCAGTCATAGCCGCGGTCGTTGGCCTCGCGCACCGAGGTGTTGACGCAAACCTCGGTGGTGACGCCGGTCACCACCAGCCGGTCGATGCCGCGGTTCTGCAAAATGGCGTGCAGGTCGGTGGCGAAGAACGCGCCCTTGCCGGGCTTGTCGATCACCGGCTCGCCGGTTTTGGGATAAAGCTCGGGGATGATGTCGTGGCCGGCCTCGCCGCGCACCAGGATGCGGCCCATCGGCCCGTCATCGCCGATGGTTTTGGCGCCGTGCCCGCGCACCTGTTTCGCCGGTGGCAGATCGGCCAAGTCCGGGCGATGACCCTCGCGGGTATGGATGACGAGGAGGCCGGCTTCGCGCCACGCGCCCAAGAGCCGCCGGTTGGGCTCGATGGTCCGGCGCAACTGCCCGACATCGTTGCCCAGCATCGCGCCGAAGCCGCCCGGCTCCAAAAAATCGCGCTGCATATCGATGATGAGAAGCGCCGACCGCGCCGGGTCGAATTCGAACGGATAAGGCTCGGCCGGAACGGTCAGTAATTTCTCGTGCGCCATGTCGCCCCTCGCGGTCGAGATTGCAAATGCGGTGCCAGCCCGCCGAACCGGCGGGATTGCTCGTGACAACAAGATGTTAGGCGATGGGCGGGGGGAAGCGCGAGATCGGCTATCTGGCGCATTCGCGACCACGCGCCGGCGGGATTGCATACAATCCGGGCAGCAGCGACGGCGTGTTTCGCGCGAGGCCGCAAAAGCTTCTCCAAAAGGAAAAGGCACGGCCTCTTGACACACCGCATTATTGTACGCATATAGCGTTCAGCGTCGGCGCAGCCTCTGCTCTATCAGAAAGGGTATCACACGCATTTATAGAATTAGCTGCAGATTCCGCTGCATTAACAGCAAACGCACCGCCGACCCGAACCGGCCGCGCTCAACGCGACAGCGCCTCGCCCAGCACCAGGCGGCGATAGGACAGGGCCTCGGCGATATGGAGCCGGCGCACCCGTTCCGATGCCTCGAGATCGGCGAGGGTCCTGGCCACCCGCAGTACCCGATGATAGCCGCGCGCCGAAAGATGCAGCCGGTCGGCGGCCTCGACCAAGAGCCGCTTGCCCTCGGGGTCGGGCGTCGCGATCTCGTCGAGGAGCGCGCCATCCGCCTCGGCGTTGGTACGGATGCGGCGGTGTTCCGGCAGGCGCGCGTAACGCGCTTTCTGGCGCGCCCGCGCCGCGGCGACACGGGCGGCGATCTCGGCCGAGCCTTCGGCCGGCGGCGGCAGCGACAGATCGGCCGCTTTCACCGCCGGCACGTCGATATGGAGGTCGATGCGGTCGAACATCGGCCCCGAAATGCGCGACTGATAATCGGCGGCGCAACGCGGCGCCCGCGAACAGGCCAGCGCCGCGTCGTCCAAATGCCCGCATTTGCAGGGATTCATGGCGCAGACGAGCTGAAAGCGGCTCGGATAGGTGACGTGAGCGTTGGCGCGCGCCACCGAAATCCGCCCGCTCTCGATTGGCTGGCGCAACGCCTCCAAGGCCGGCCGCTGGAATTCCGGGAGCTCGTCCAGAAACAGCACGCCATGATGCGCGAGCGAGACTTCGCCCGGCCGGATGCGCAAGCCGCCGCCCACTAGCGCCGGCAACGTCGCCGAATGGTGCGGATCGCGGAACGGCCGCGCGCGCATCAGCTTGCCGTCGGCCAGCAGTCCCGCGACCGAATGGATCATGCTGACTTCGAGCGCCTCGGCGGCGTCGAGCGGCGGCAAAATGCCGTGAAGCCGCGCCGCCAGCATCGACTTGCCGGCGCCGGGCGGTCCTATCATCAGCAGGTTATGGCCGCCCGCCGCCGCCACTTCGAGGGCGCGCTTCGCGGTCTCCTGGCCCTTGATGTCCTTGAGGTCGAGGCTGATGCTGGCCGCCTCGGCGATGCGCGGCTCGGGCGGCGACAGAATTTGGGTGCCCTTGAAATGATTGATGAGCGAGAGCAGCGACGGCGCCGCCAGCACTTCGATCCCGCCGGCCCAAGCCGCCTCGCCGCCGCAGGCGGCGGGGCAGATGAGGCCGACGCCGTTTCCGGCCGCGCCCATCGCCGCGGGCAGCACCCCGGCCACCGGCAGGATCGAGCCGTCGAGCGCCAACTCGCCCAAGGCCATGTATCCGGCGATGTCCTCTTCCGCCAGCACCTCCATCGCCGCCAGCAGCCCGAGCGCGATCGGCAGGTCGAAATGGCTGCCTTCCTTGGCGAGGTCGGCGGGGGCGAGATTGACGATGACCCGCTTCGGCGGCACCGCCAAGCCCATCGCCGCCAGCGCGGCGCGCACCCGTTCGCGCGATTCCGCGACCGCCTTGTCCGGCAATCCGACGACGCTGAAATTAGGCAGGCCCGAGGTGATGATGACCTGGGTTTCGACCTCCACCACGTCGATGCCGTGAAACGCGACTGTCTTGACCCGCGCGACCATGCCCATCCCCCTGTGGCGGCAGGTGAATGCGACTGTATGTCAGGGATCGGCGAGGCGCCAGCCCGAGGGGCGGCGGTTCAAGCGGCGCGATCAAACCCGATCGATGAGAAGCCAGAAATCCTCGCCCGGGGCTTTGAGCAAATGAATCCGCACCGAGGGGCGCGCGAGGCGGGTGAAGGTATAGTCGAAAATCACGTCGATTTCGCCCTTGGCGACGCCTTCCTTGAACTTGCCGTAGAACTTGGCGGTGTTGGCGCAGGGCGCCAGTTCGCGGAAGAAATTGCGCCCGATCACGTTGCGCGGCCGCAAGCTCGAATGCTCGCTCTCGGTGCGATTGTAGGCGAGCACGGAGCCCGCCGGATCGAGGCGAATGGCGCCGAAGGGCAGCGCGTCGAAATCGTCGCCCGACATGGTTTCGAGCCGCTCGGTATCGCCGTCCTCGAAGCGGAATGATGCGGTAATCGTCATGGCGACGCATTGTGTCGGGAACTCCTTAAGGGATGATGAATTGGGCCTTTCATGCGCGCTCAACAGCGCGCGGACGAGATGCTAGAATCGGATCGTCAAGAACCGGGGGAGCCGTCGATGTGGAAAGACTTTCGCGCCTTCATCATGCGCGGCAACGTCGTCGATCTGGCGATCGGCGTCATTATCGGCGCGGCATTCGGCAAGATCATCACCTCCTTGGTGAACGATGTGCTGATGCCGCCCATCGGCCTGCTCTTGGGCCAGGTCGATTTCTCGAACATTTTCATCACCCTCTCGACGCAGCAATATCCGACGATCGCGGCGGCCAAGGCGGCGGGCGCGCCGACCATCAATATCGGCGTCTTCATCAACGCGGTGATCGATTTCGTCATCGTCGCCTTCGTCGTGTTCATGGTGATGCGCTATGTCAACCGGATGATGCCGAAGCCGGCACCCGCGCCGGTGACAACCAAGGACTGCCCGCGCTGCGCCACGGCAATTCCGCTCGCGGCGACGCGGTGTCCACACTGCACGTCGGAACTAGGCGCGGTTTAGGTTTCGAGCTTCTTCATCATGGCGAAATTGGCGAGCGCGACGCCGTTCCGCGTGACGCTTTGGGATTTCGCGACCGCGTAACCGTGATGTTCGAAGAACGGACGCGCGGTGATGCTGGCTTCGGTATGGAGCCGGCCGAGACCGCGCTCGCGCGCAAGTTCCTCGATCGCGCGATAGAGCCGCGATCCGACGCCGCGCCGGATCGCGTCGGATCGGCAATAGAACATGGCAATGTTGCCGGTCTCGAACAGCAACTCGGCGAAGGCGACGACTTGGCCGGCTTCCTCGACCACGAGCGTCGCGCGATCGGGAAGCGACATCCGCTCGTGCCAGGCATTGGCGTCGGGCGGCGCCGGTGCCCAAGCGCGAACCTGCTCCTCGGTATAGTCGCCGATATTGACCGAGCGCACCGTGGCGAAGAACAGCGCGACAATCGCCTCGGCGTCGCGCCGGTGGTAGGGCCGGACGAACATGGGCAGCCCGCGAATTTAACCGGGCTTGCGCCCGCGCTCGGCCATGCGCTTTTCGATCGCGTCCCAGACCTTGGCTTCGAGCTTGACGCCGTCGAGCCGGTTGATCTCTTGGATGCCGGTCGGCGAGGTGACGTTGATCTCGGTCAAATAATCGCCGATCACGTCGATGCCGACGAACAGCAGCCCTTGCTCGACGAGCGCCGGTCCGATGGCCGCGCAAATGCCGCGCTCGCGCGGCGTCAGGCCGGTCTTTTCCGGGCGTCCGCCGACATGGAGATTGGCGCGCGCCTCGCCCGGCGCCGGCACGCGCAATACCGCACCCACCGGCTCGCCCTCGATAAGCACGATGCGCTTGTCGCCGCGGCGGACCTCCGGCAGATAACGCTGCACGACGATCGGCTCGCGGCCCGGGCCGGTGAACATTTCCACGAGCGCGTTTAGATTGTCGTCGTCGGGGCGAAGATGAAACACGCCGGCGCCGCCATTGCCAAACAGCGGCTTCACGATGATCTCGCCGTGCTCCTTCCGAAACGCGGCGATTTCGTCGCGATCACTGGTGATGAGCGTGGGCGGCATCAGCCCGTCGAAATGCGTGGCGAACAATTTCTCGGGCGCGTTCCTGACGGCGATCGGATCGTTGACGATCAGCACCTCGTCGCGGACATGCTCGAGGAGGTGGGTGGCGGTGATATAGGCCATGTCGAAGGGCGGGTCCTGGCGCATCAGGATCACGTCCATCGCGGCGAGATCGATGAGTTCGGCCGGCCCGAGGCGGAAATGATTACCGCGCTCGCGTTTCACCTCGAGCCGCCGCGCCCGCGCGGTCAGGCGGCCGTCGCGCAAGCTCAACAGCCGGGGCGGATAGTGATAGAGAGCGTGGCCGCGCGCCTGCGCCTCGAGTTGGAGGACGAAGGTGGAGTCGGCATCGATATTGATGCCCTCCATCGGATCCATCTGGAACGCGACGGCGAAACTCATGGCACCCTCGCCGCGAGCTTACTGCAATTTCTCGGTTTTGATGTCGCCGTTCGCGGGCGGCGGTCCGGCCGCTTCGGCCGGCGCGGTCGATGCGGTCGAAGTGACCGGCGTATCGCCCGAAGCCTGGCCGGCGGCGACCGGCCCCGGCAAGACGCGCACCAGAGTCGAGACATTGCGCACGTCGGGGATGGTGCGCGCATGTTGGGCGACGCGCGCCAGTTCATCCTGCGTGCGGGCGATGCCCATGACATAGACCCGGCCGTCATCGGTCGTGATCGTGTAATTGATGGATTTGACATAGGGATCGCCGATCAATTCGCCCCTGAGCCGCGTCGTGATCCAAGTGTCGCGCGCCGAAGTGACGAAATACGTGTCGGGCCCGATCACGATTTCGTCGTCCACTTTCCTGACGCCCGCGACCTGCCAAGCGCGTTTCACCGCTTCGCCGCGCCAATCCTCGCTCGGAACATGGCCGGTGATCAGCACCTCGCCGTCGAATACCGTGGCATCGAGGCGACGCACCATGTCTTGATCGTAGGCGCTCCAGGATTGGCCGATCTCCGCCCTGATGCCGACATCGTGCATTTGTTGCGAGGCCGGCAGGTCGGAGCCGAGCACGGCATAACCGGCGACGCCCCCGCCCGCGACGGCGACGATGCAGCCCGAGACCGACAGAACGACCGGCAGCATCGCCGCGGCTATCACCAGGGCAGGAAACCTCGAAAAACGGTTGGATGACAAGGGCATACTCCTCGATATTCGTCCGCCCATTTGTGGCCGCGTCGCGGAGCTATGCAAGTTTCGCGTTAGCCGTCGAGTCGCCACGCGTCGCGGACATGGCGCGGCCAGCGGCCCGGCACCACCAGCATGACGTCGAAACGCGAGTCGAGTCCGGCCAGATCGGGCCTGGTAGCGAGAAAATGATCGAGCGCGCGAGCGACGCGGCGGCGCTGATGCGGCGACACCGCCCCGATCGCCTCGGCGAAACTGGCGCGCGCCTTGACCTCGACCGCGATCAACACGCGGCCGCGCCGCGCGATCAGGTCTATCTCGCCCGACGGCACGCGGAAGCGGCGCGCCAGAATGCGGTAAAACCGCAGCCGCAACGCCCAGACGGAGAGCCGCTCGGCGGCATGGCCGCGATCGTAGGCGCGCCGGCGGAGGCTCAGGCTCATTTATCGCCGCCTTTAAGCGCCAGCGCGCGGGCATAGACCTGCCGGCGCGGCAGGCCCGTGACCGCCGCGATCCGGGCCACCGCCTCGCTCAAGCTGGCGCGCGACAAGGCGTAGCGCAGCCGCTCGTCGAGTTCATTTTCGGCCGGCGCCGGCTTGGGCGCGGGCGGTCCGACCACCACCGCGATTTCGCCTTTGGGCGCCGCCGCCGTGCCATAGAACGCGGCCAATTCCCCGAGGGTGCCGCGCCGCACTTCCTCGTGAAGCTTGGTCAGTTCGCGCGCCACTGCCGCGGGCCGGTCGCCGAGAATGTCGCGCGCGTCGGCCAAGGAGCGAGCGAGCCGCGGCCCGGTCTCGAACCAAATGAGGCTGGCCGGTACCGGCCCGAGTTCGGCGAGCGCCGCCCGCCGCGCGGCTTCTTTCGTCGGCAAGAATCCCGTGAACAAAAAACGATCCGACGGCAGGCCGGACAGGACAAGGGCCGCGAGCGGCGCGGACGCGCCCGGGAGCGCGGTAACGGGCAAGTTCGCCGCGATCGCTTCCCGCACCAGCTTGAAGCCGGGATCGGAGACGAGCGGCGTACCGGCGTCGCTGACAAGGGCCAAGGCCTCGCCGCGGGCGAGCCGCTCCAGCAGCACCGGACGCACGCGTTCGGCATTGTGCTCGTGATAGGCGAGGAGCGGCGCGCGCAGGCCGTGCATCGCCAAGAGCTTGGCGGTGACGCGGGTATCCTCGCAGATGACGGTATCGACCCGGCTCAACAGATCGCGGGCGCGCAGCGTCAAATCTTGTGAATGGCCGATCGGCGTCGCGACGATGTAGAGTCCCGGATCGATTTTTTCGCCCGCGGGTTTATTCCGCAGGCGCGGTTTGGCGCTTGGCGCGCGCCCGCGGGAGGACGAATTTGCTGCGGCTTGAGACAAGGATCGCTCGCTCGCCGTCGGTTTGGCTTGCCTTGGTGATTCCATGCGTATTGGCGCTCGCCGCCTGTGCCGGCAAGGTAGCGGCGCCGCCGCCTGTACCGCAAGCGCCGCCGCCATCGGCCGCTCAAGTCGCGCCGCCGCCTGAAACGGCACCGGCCCCGCAAGCACCGCCGCTGGAAATTATGCCGTTGCCGCCGGCGGCGGCAGTCGTGCCGCTGCCCCCGGGCGGCAAGGTGCGGGTGGCGCTACTCTTGCCCCTATCCGGCCCGAGCAGCGCCTTAGGGCAGGCCATGCTCGATGCGGCGATCATGGCGGTCTACGATATCGGCGCCGACCAGATCGAATTGATGCCCCACGACACCGCGACGTCGCCTGAAACCGCGGCCGACGCGGCGCGCGCCGCGGTCAACGATGGCGCCCGCCTCATCGTCGGACCGCTGTTGGCCGCCGATGTCGAGGCGGTGAAGCCGGTGGCGCAGCAAGCCAATGTTCCGATCCTGGCCTTTTCCTCGACCGCGAGCCTCGCCGGCAACGGCACCTATCTGCTGAGCTTCCAGCCGGGCCCGGAAATTGCCCGGATCGTTGCCTATGCACGCGCCAAGGGCGCCAGCCACTTCGCGATTTTCGCCCCGCGTACCCCCTATGGCGATTTAGCCGTCACCGCCATGCAGGACGCCGTCTCGGCCAATCAATCGACGCTCGATGTCGTCGGCGATTACGAAGCCACCGCGGCCTCGCTCGCCGACGCGGCGAAGGGCTTCGCCGGCAAAGGCGGCAATTACGACGCGCTGATGCTGCCGGATGGCGGCCAGCGGCTCAAAGCCTTGGCGGCGCTGCTGGCCTATTACGACATCGATCCCGACAAGGTCCATTTCCTCGGCACCAGCCTGTGGGACGATCCGGGCCTCGGCACCGAGCCGAATTTGGTCAATGGCTGGTACGCCGCCCCGGCGCCGGAGGCGCGCGCCGATTTCGAGCGCCGTTTCGCGGCGGCGGAAGGCAAGCCGCCGCCGCGTCTGTCGACGCTGGCCTATGACGCGACCGCCTTGGCGGCGGTGCTGGCGAAGAATCCGGCGGGACCGGACTTTTCCGCCGTCGCGCTCACCAATCCGAGCGGCTTTGTCGGACTCGACGGCGTGTTCCGCCTGCGCCCCGACGGCTCGGTCGAGCGTCTGCTCGCGGTGTTGCAGGTCGAGCGGGGCGGCCGGCGTGTGCTCGATCCGGCGCCGCAGAGCTTCGCGCCGGCAAGCGAATAGGGGTTACGCCAACAGGCGCGCCAATACGGCGTTAAGCCGTTGGCGGCCGGCGGCGGTCGCGCGCAGGCTCGTCTCGTCGAGTTCGAGGAAACCGCCTTCGATCAACTCGTCGAGTTTGGATACGGCGAAGGCGGCCTCGATCTCGGCGCCGGTTTCGCGGCGAAAGTGATCGCGCGCGATGCCTTCGGTCAGGCGCAGACCCATCATCGTCATTTCCTCGCGGCGCTGGTCGCGCGAGAGGGCGATTCGCTCCTTGGTGCCGTGCCCTTCGCCCTCGACAGCGGCCAGCCAGGTTTCCGGCGCGCGGTGATTGTCGGCGGCATATTTCACCCCGCCCAGCGTGACGCGGCCATGCGCTCCGGGACCGACGCCGAGATAATCGCGATAGCGCCAATAGGCGAGATTGTGCCGGCTCTCCTGGCCCGCGCGCGCGTGATTGGAAATTTCGTAGGCGGGCAGGTCCGCCGCGCCGAGCATGTCCTGCGTCGTTTCGTAGAGCGCGCCTTGTGTCTCTTCGTCGGGCAGCACGAAATCGCCGCGCGCCTGGGCGGTGGCGAACGCGGGGCCCTGCCCGAGGGTG
>JAATGI010000005.1 GCA_015654725.1 Rhodospirillales bacterium | reverse complement strand
GCGGCGCAGATCGCCGCGGCAACGCGCATCGCGATCAAGACGGCATAGCTCGGCGCGGCCGCGCACAAGAGATTGACCACGCAAAACGCCCCGAGCGCGCCAAGCGCAACCCAATCGCGCCGCCACCGCGCCGCCACGACCGCAAGAAGCGGCGTGCCGATGCCGTAGACTCCGGCGTAAACCCAGACGGTCGCGCCCGCTTGCTCGATCGACACGTTGAAGCTGCGCGCCAGCTCGGGAAGAATTCCGGCGATGACGAAGTTGTCGGTGCCGGTGGCGAAGGTGCCGATCGCCAACAGCCAAACGCGCGGATCGAATCCGTGGGCGCGCCGCTTATTCATCGCACGGCTTTCATGCTAGCCCTCGAAGCGTCGTTTCACGTCCTTCGGCACCGGCACGGATTTGAGGCGCGTCGGATCGTCGGGATGCGCGGTGACGAAGATCCGCGTCTCCATGCCTTCGAGCAACAGCGTTTTGCCGCGGGTGAAACGGTGCGTGACCTTGAAGGTCTTGTTGCCCCATTCGACGATGACGGATTCGGCCTCGATCTCGTCACCGAAGCCGGAGGCGGCATGGAATTTCGCGCTTGCCTCCAACAGCGGCATGCCCTTGAGGCCGAAATCGGCGAAAAAACTCTTGGGCGACAGCCCGACGCTTTCGAACAGATGGGTGGTGCAGGCATCGAACCAGGCGAAATATTGCGGGTAAAAAACGATATCGCCGGGATCGCAATGCCCCCATTCCACGCGGATGCGGCGCGTATTCGTGACGCCTTTGGTATCGGCCATGCGCCTCCCCCACCCGGCACGCGGCGATTTTAGCGGATTTCGCGGTGCCTCGCCCCGCCGCGATTGAAGCGGCATTCGGCGCGACGGTCAAATCATAAGCGAGTGAAACGATCGTGGCCGTTGTTTGCCGCCTATACCGATATAGAATGGCCCCGAGGAAATACGCTGGATGACGCCGATACGTAAAATCAGCCTCGGGCCTTCGGGGGTCGCGACGGAGCGGTTTGCCGATGGCGGCGTGCGCGTGCGTTCGACCACGACCCTTGGGCCGTATCCGACCAAGATCACCGACCGGCTGGTGCATTTCGCCAAGACCGCGCCCGACCGGGTGCTGATCGGCCAACGCGATGAAGCGGGCGAATGGCGGCGCATGACCTACGCCGAGATGCTCGACCGGGTGCGCCGCATCGGGGAGGCGCTGCTGGCGCGGCCGCTTTCGCCTGAGCGCCCGATCGCGATCCTATCCGGCGCCGATCTCGATCATTGCGTCCTGGCGCTGGCGGCGATGCATGTCGGGATTCCGGTGGCGCCGATCTCGCCGCCCTATTCGCTGGTCTCGACCGATTTCGGCAAGCTCAAGCATGTGCTGGGGCTGCTGACTCCGGGCCTGATTTTCGCGTCCGACGGCGCCGCCTTCGCCACGGCGATCGATGCCGCCGCCCCCGCCGACGCCGAGATCGTGGTACGCGCCAACCCGGCGAAGAACCGGCGCAGCACCTTGTTCGAGAGCCTGCTGGCGACAACGCCGACCCGCGCCGTCGACGCGGCGGCGGCCGAGATCACCGGCGACAAAATTGCCAAAATTCTGTTCACTTCGGGCTCGACCGGCATGCCCAAAGGCGTGATCAACACCCAGCGCATGTACACGGCGAATCAGCAAATGCAGATCGACATGCTGCCGACCCTGCGCGAACAGCCCCCAGTGGTGGTCGATTGGATGCCGTGGAACCACACCTTCGCGCATTCCGATTTCGGCAATGTGCTCTATAACGGCGGCTCCTATTACATCGATGATGGCCGCCCCGTGCCGGGCCGGTTCGAGCGCACGGTGCGGAACCTGCGCGACATCAAGCCCAATTATTATTTCAATGTCCCGAAGGCCTATGAATTCCTGATCCCGTTCCTGCGCGCGGACCGCGAATTGCGCCGCGGTTTTTTCGAGAACATGCTGATGATGTTCTATGCCGCGGCGGGCCTGCCGCAATTCATTTGGGACGCGCTCGACGCGTTGGCGCTCGAAACCGTGGGCGAGCGCGTTCCCATGATCACCGGCCTCGGCATGACCGAGACCGCGCCCTTCATGCTGTGCGCCAATTGGCCGGACGGTTTCGCCGGCCTGGTCGGCGTGCCCGCGCCCGGCGTCGATTTCAAGCTCGCGCCCGTCGAGCGCAAATTCGAGGCGCGCATGAAAGGCCCGAGCATGACACCCGGCTATTGGCGCCAGCCGGACCTCACCGCGAAAGCCTATGACGAAGAGGGTTATTTCAAGACCGGCAAGGGCATCGTGTTCGACGGCCGCATCGCCGAGGATTTCAAGCTCCTGACCGGAACTTGGGTCAGTGTCGGGCCGTTGAAGACCAAGATCGTGCTGCATTTCGCGCCCTATGTGCGCGACGTTGTGATGACCGGCGCCGACCGCGACGAGGTGGGTGCCTTGTTCTTCGCCGATGGCGAGGCGTGCCGCGCGCTCTGCCCCGATTTGCCGAAGGCCGCGCCGGAGCTTGAGGTGTTGCGCCATCCCAACGTCGGGGCGCGGTTCGCCGAATTGCTGACAGAGCTGGCGAAAGAGGCGACCGGCAGCGCCAACCGCGTGACGCGGGGCATGCTTCTCGAAGCGCCGCCCTCGATCGACAAGCACGAGATGACCGATAAAGGCTCGATTAACGCCCGGGCGCTGCTCGACGCCCGCAAGGACATCGTCGCGGAGCTTTATGCGGAGAAGCCGTCGGCACGAGTCATTCTGGCGCGCATCGACGAAAAGGTAACCTAGGTGGCGGCGTCATCGCGCAGAACAACCTCCCCCTCGATGGGGGAGGTCGCGAGCAGCCGAAGGATGCGAGCGGGTGGGGGTGATCGAGTCCAAAGCATCACTCCCACCCGAAACGCCTCGCTGAAGCTCGGCATTTCTTCCCTCCCCCATCAAGGGGGAGGGTGATTTTTCTGTCTGAACCAAGAGCAAAACAACAGGAGTGAATGATGCAACTCAAGGGGAATGCGGCGATCGTCACCGGCGGCGCCTCGGGTCTGGGCGCCGAGACCGCGCGTTATCTGGCGAAGGGCGGCGCCAAAGTCGCCGTGGTCGATCGCAACGCCGAATTG
The DNA here is from genome assembly GCA_015654725.1 of Rhodospirillales bacterium. Lineage (GTDB taxonomy): Bacteria > Pseudomonadota > Alphaproteobacteria > ATCC43930 > CGMCC-115725 > JAATGI01. Next base: position 1,097 of record JAATGI010000005.1, on the reverse strand, counting down.
GCGCAAACGGTCGCGAAGGAGATCGGCGGCTTGGCGATCACCTGCAATGTCGCGGATGCCGCCGAGGGCGAGGCTGCCGTGAAGCAGGCGCGCGAGGCTCACGGGCCGGCGCGCATCCTGATCAATTGCGCCGGGATCGGCGCCGGACGGCGCATCGTCGGCCGCGACGGACCGATGCCGCTCGACATGTTCATGCGCGTCATCAACGTCAATCTGGTCGGCACCTTCAACATGATGCGGCTCGCCGCCGCTGATATGAGCACGCTGCCGCCCCTCGAAGATAATGAGCGCGGCGTGATCATCTCGACCGCATCGGTCGCGGCCTTCGAGGGCCAGATCGGCCAGGCCGCCTATTCCGCTTCGAAGGGCGGCATCGTCGCTTTGACCATGCCGGCGGCGCGCGAATTCGCCCAGTTCGGCATCCGCGTCAATGTCATCGCGCCCGGCATTTTCCTGACGCCGCTCGCGGGCGGCCTGACGCCCGAGGCCAAGGCCGCGCTCGAAGCCTCGATCCCGTTCCCGAAGCGCATGGGCCACGCCTACGAATATGCCAAGCTCGCGCTGCACATCATCGACAATGTGCATATCAACGGCGAGTGTATCCGCATCGACGGCGCGGTGCGGCTGGCGCCGCGCTGAGCCGCGCGATGCGTCTCGCGGGGAAGATCGCTGTCATTGTCGGGGCCGGCCAAGGCCCCGGCACCGGCATGGGCAATGGCCGCGCCACCGCGCTGCGCTTCGCCCAAGAGGGTGCCAAAATCCTGGCGGTCGACCGCGATCTCGATTCCGCCGCGGAGACCGCCACTATGATCGCCACGGAGGGCGGCGACTGCGTGGCTTTCGCCGCCGATGTCACCCAGGAGCGCACCCTGGCCGCCGCGATTGGCACGGCACAGGAGCGGTGGGGCCGCGTCGATATTCTGCACAACAATGTCGGCGTCAGCATCGCCGGGGGCGACGCCTCGCCGACCGAGATCACCGAGTAAGCCTTCGACCGCGTCGTCGCCATCAATCTGCGCGGCACGGTGATGGCCTGTAAGCATGTGCTTCCGATCATGCGGCGGCAAAAATCGGGCGTCATCATCAACATTTCGTCG
>JAATGI010000029.1 GCA_015654725.1 Rhodospirillales bacterium | reverse complement strand
GAATCTGGTCAAGGGCAAGAAGGTCCTGGTGCTGGGTTATGGCAGCCAGGGCCACGCCCATGCCAACAATCTGCGCGACAGCGGCGTCAAGGACGTGCGCGTCGGGCTGCGCCCCGGCTCGGCCTCCGCCAAGAAGGCGACCGACGCCAAGTTCGAGGTGATGACTCCGGGCGACGGCGCCAAATGGGCCGATGTCGCGATGATCCTCACGCCCGACGAGTTGCAGGCGCGGCTTTACGCCGACGATCTCGCCAAGAACATGCGGCCCGACACGGCGCTCGCCTTCGCCCATGGCTTCAACATCCATTTCCGGTTGATCGAGCCGCGCCCCGACATGGATGTGTTCATGATCGCGCCCAAGGGGCCGGGCCACACCGTGCGTTCGGAATATAAGCGCGGCGGCGGCGTGCCCTGTCTCGTTGCAGTGCAGCAGAACCCGTCCGGCAACGCGCTCGAACTCGCGCTGTCCTATGCCTCGGCGATCGGCGGTGGCCGCGCCGGCGTGATCGAAACCACCTTCAAGGAAGAATGCGAGACCGACCTGTTCGGCGAGCAATCGGTGTTATGCGGCGGCCTCACCGCGCTGATCATGGCCGGCTACGAGACCTTGGTCGAAGCCGGCTACGCGCCCGAGATGGCCTATTTCGAATGCTGCCACGAGGTCAAGCTGATCGTCGATCTGATCTATGAAGGCGGCCTCGCCAACATGCGCTATTCGGTCTCGAACACGGCCGAATATGGCGACTACACCAGCGGCCCGCGCGTCATCGGCGACCAGGTCAAGGCCGAGATGAAGCGCGTGCTGAACGACATCCAAACCGGCGAGTTCGCCAAGAAATGGGTGCTGGAAAACGCCGCCGGCCAGCCCAGCTTCAAGGCGATGCGGCGCCGCGCCGCCGCGCACGATATCGAAAAGGTCGGCGAACAGCTGCGCGCGATGATGCCCTGGATCAAGCAAAACGCGCTGGTCGATAAGACCAAGAATTAGGGCGGCGCCTGTCTAGCCGCTTTGCCGCTCTTCATCAAACCGACGAGCGGGTTCGGCGTCGGCGCCGCGATCCGCCGTAAGGTATTGGTGTCACGGTGGTTGAACGGCGGCGTGCTGCCCCGGACCGCCAGGTCCGTGCGCGTCACATAGGTCCAGCTATCGTCACCCTCGAAGGTGATGTCGATGCGGTAATAGTCGGTGCGAAACGCCTCCTCGATGAAGGTCGTCGAGCAAATTCCGAAGCGGGTGTCGCCGCGCCGCGCCTCCACCGAAATGCGCTCGTCGTCCGGCTTCGCCATTCCGCCCGCCAGCACCACTTGCCCGCGCGGGATGGCGATGGTCTGCATGATCAGGCCCGTGGCCGGTTCCCACAGCCAATAACCGACCTGGTCGTGGAAGGCGATGGCTTCCTCCGGCGTGTTGATACGGGTGTGGTAGCGCAGCCCGTAGAGGAGTTGGGGGCCGTTGGTCTGCCCATCGATCGGCTCCATTCTGATATGTTCCCGGAATACGCGCCGTTCGGGGCCTTCCGCCTTGGGATTGATGTCCACCCCCTGATCGGACTCCCATACGCCAGCCAAGCGACGCAGCGGACCTAGATTGGCCAACGTATCCGGCGAGACATCGGGTTCGGTAAAGACGTCGTCGGGGATGGTCGGCATCGGTTCCTCATGCGGGGCGTACTCGCTGAATGTGCAGGCCCGCCGTTGCGATAACAAGCGTGTGGATTGGCCTGGAGTCGGGACGCCGATCGGCGTCGCGACTCCTCGGTTCCGATAAAGGCGACTGTCCGACCGTCGGATGATCGTTCTCACTTGAATGCGTTTTAGAAGCTCTGTCCAAGATGAAATCGGGACATCACATTTATCGAGCGATCCGGACGGATGCGGCGCCAACATGAAAATTACCAACGAAGCCAATTTGTCTGGGTAGAGCGTGGGGCGAGGCGCGGTCGCCGTCTTGCCGATCGAACGTTGCGGTTCGGTCGCTTTGCGTGTCGATTTGTTGCGTAAAAGTCGAGGCGCGGCCGGATTCGCGCCGGCGGGCTTTTGGATTTCCCGGCGATGTCATGTAAAAGACTCTCACATGACCTGGTCCCATTCCGGCGGCGGCCACGAGCGGCGCGGCTATCATCACGGCAATCTGCCCGAGGCGCTGATCGGCGCCGCCTTGGCGCTGATCGCCGAGAAGGGCCCGGCCGGCTTCACCGTCGCCGAGGCGGCGCGGCGCGCCGGCGTGAGTTCGGCCGCGCCCTATCGCCATTTCCGCGACGCCGAGGAATTGCTGGCGGCGGTGGCGTTGCGGGGCTTCGAGCGGTTTGGCGTGGCGCTCGAGCAAGCCTGGAACGGCGGCCATCCCGATCCGATGCGCGCCTTCGAGAATGTCGGCCGCGCCTATCTCGCTTTCGCCCGCGACGAGCCGGCTTTTTTCGCCGCGATGTTAGACACGCAAATCGCCTTCGAGAAGTATCCGCCCTTGCTCGCGGCGTCGGACCGGGCCTTCGCCGTGTTGCGCGATGCCGCCGAGCGGCTGACCGCGATCGTGCCCAAGCCGACCCGGCCGCCGGCGCTGATGGTGGCGCTGCATGTCTGGGCGATGTCGCACGGCGTCGCAGCCCTGTTCGGGCGCGCCGACCCGTCGCGGCGCAAACTGCCGATGTCGCCGGAGGAATTGCTCGAGGCCGGCATCCTGATCTATCTGCAAAGCCTCGGTTTGGCGGGCGGTTCCGCCTCGGCGAAGCAGGGTTGAGGGCAATCGTGTCGAACCTTGACTTTTCCAAACCCGAAGCCTAATGTTAATGTATTTTACATTTACATGAGGGGCCACATGTCAGCCGCCGACAATCAAGCCTATGGCAATCCCAACTGGCACAATTCCTCGCAGCGGCCTTGGGGAAATCCAAATTGGCGTGGCGGCCCCGACATGGCTGGGCATTGGCTGTTCGCCGCCAAGCCGATACTGCTCGCCGCCATGATCCTCGGCTTCATCTTTTGGTGGCCGGTCGGAATGGTGTTTCTCGTGCTCCTGATCGCGAGCAGAAGAATGGCCTGGGGCTTCTGTGGCGGCCGCGCTTGGCGTAGCGGCGGCACAGGCCCCGGCGCGTCTTGGGGGCCGGGCTGGAAGAGTTGGTCGGGCTGGCACAACGCGCCGCCTTCGAGCGGCAACGGCGCCTTCGACGAATATCGCGCCGAGACGTTGCGCCGCCTGGAAGAAGAGCAAAAAGACTTCACTGAATTCCTCGACCGGCTACGCGCCGCCAAGGACAAAGCCGAGTTCGATCAGTTCATGACCGAGCGCCGCGAGCGTCCCGAGTCACCGCAGGCGCCGCAAAGTTAGTCGAGAACCTCGCCCCACGTCGTCTTGCTTCTCCGCCCTTCGAAGGGCGGAGAAGAATTTGGGCCGCTCCCTTGACCTTGGGAACGGTTTGGGCCATGTCTTGGCGGCTATGTTTGGCACGGCGACAAGGCTGAAGGGGGAACGGCTCGGTTTGGGCCGCGTTGGGCTTTGCCTTGTCGAGAGTCGGGGAGCGCTGCGACTTAGCGTCCCCTGAGCGCGGGCAGGTGCGGATAATCGGCCGGCGTTCGGGGGTGTCGTTGAAGGATCCGCGAACATCGCTCCCTGTTCATCGAGGAACCGCGCCATGTCCGGTAACGATCATCATCAAGCTTCCGCCTCGGCGGTGACGCCGTCGGCGGCGCACCGCGTCTATATTTTCGACACCACCTTGCGCGACGGCGAGCAATCGCCGGGCGCGTCGATGAATCTCGACGAAAAAATCAAGATCGCGCTGCTCTTGGAGGAGATGGGCGTCGATATCATCGAAGCCGGCTTCCCGATCGCCTCGAACGGCGATTTCGAGGCGGTGCGCGAGGTCGCGAGGCTGGTGAAGAATTCGAGCGTGTGCGGGCTGGCCCGCGCCGGTCGCGGCGATATCGACCGCGCCTGGGAAGCCTTGCAGCACGCCGCCCGCCCGCGCATCCACACCTTCATCTCCACCTCGCCACTCCACATGAAATACAAGCTGCAGATGGAGCCGGCGGATGTGCATAAGGCGGTGATCGCGAGCGTGAGCCACGCGCGCAACCTGTGTCCCGACGTCGAATGGTCGTGCGAGGACGGTTCCCGAAGCGAGCACGATTTCCTCTGCCGCACCGTCGAGAGCGCGATCAAGGCCGGCGCCCGCACCATCAATATTCCCGACACCGTCGGCTACGCCGTGCCGGAGGAATTCGCGGCGCTCATCCGGATGTTGTTCGACCGCGTGCCCAACATCGATAAGGCGATTGTCTCGGTGCATTGCCATAACGATCACGGCCTCGCGGTGGCCAATTCGCTGGCCGCGGTCGGCGCCGGCGCGCGCCAGATCGAATGCACGGTGAACGGGCTCGGCGAGCGCGCCGGCAATTGCTCGATGGAAGAAGTCGTGATGGCGATCAAGACCCGTCACGACCGCATGCCGTTCGACAGCGGGGTCAAATCCGAATACATCATGCGCGCCTCGCGTCTGGTGTCGCAGATCACCGGCTTCGCGGTGCAGCCCAACAAGGCGATCGTCGGCGCCAACGCCTTCGCCCATGAAAGCGGCATTCACCAGGACGGCATGCTGAAACATGCCGGCACCTACGAGATCATGACGCCGGAATCGGTGGGCCTGATAAAATCCAACCTGGTCATGGGCAAGCATTCGGGCCGCCACGCCTTCAAGACCAAGCTCAAGGAGCTGGGTTTCGAGCTCGGCGACAACGCGCTGAACGATGTGTTCCATCGCTTCAAGGCGCTTGCCGACCGCAAGAAGGAAATCTTCGACGAAGATCTGGTGGCGCTGGTCGACGACGCCGCGCAGCACGAGGCCGAGCGGATCAAGTTTGTGTCGCTGCAAGTTGTGGCCGGCACGAAAGGGCCGCAGACCGCGGAGTTGGAGTTGGAGATCAACGGAACGGCGCATTCGGCCAAGGTCTCGGGCAACGGGCCGGTCGATGCGATCTTCAATGCGATCCGCG
>JAATGI010000051.1 GCA_015654725.1 Rhodospirillales bacterium | reverse complement strand
CCGCCGCTGGCGACCAGCGCGCACACGGGGTCGCGGGCCTTGAGTCGCGGCACGCCGTCGCCCACGGCGACGACGCGGCCCGCGACCTCGAGGCCGGGAATGTCGGACGCGCCCAGCGGCGGCGGATACAGGCCCATCCTTTGCATGACATCGGGACGATTCACGCCTGCCGCCGCCACTTCGATCAGCACTTCGCTCGCTCCGGCCTTCGGCACCGGCCGGGCCACGGGCCGCAGCGCCTCGGGCTTGCCTGGGGCCGATATTTCGATCGCGGTCATGCTTTGCGGCAGCGTCGCCATGGAATCTTCTCTCGCCAATGCCTCGTCGATTGCACCTCTAGCCCGATCGCGCGACACTGGCAACAGAGGAGGAAACATGGACGAAGACGACCTGCTGCCCCAGCGCACCAAGCCCAAGCTCAAGGATTTGGCGCCGCTGGCGATTGCCGAGCTCGAAGCCTACATCGCCGAACTTGAGGGCGAAATCGCGCGCGCCCGCGCCGATATCGTCGCCAAGAAAGCGCGGCGCGGCGGCGCCGAGGCGGTGTTCAAACGCAAATGACGGAGTTTACCGGGCATGCTGAGGGGTAAGACCGCGCTGGTCACCGGCTCGACCAGCGGCATCGGCCTGGGCATCGCCCAGGCGCTTGCCGCCGAGGGCTGCGCCATCATGCTCAACGGCTTCGGCGATACCGCCGCGATCGAGCGATTGCGGCGCGATCTCGTCAACCGTCACGAGGTCAAGGTCGTTTACAACGGCGCCGATCTGAGCCGACCCGAGCAAGTGCGCGAGCTGGTCGCCGACGCCGCGGCCAGGCTCGGCCCGGTCGATGTCCTCGTCAACAACGCCGGGATCCAACATGTGGCGCCGATCGAGCAATTCCCCGAGGCGAAATGGGACGCCATCATCGCGATCAATCTTTCGGCCGCGTTCCACGCCATCAAGGCGGCGCTGCCCGCGATGCGCAACCGCGGCTGGGGCCGGATCGTCAACATCGCCTCCGCGCACGGCCTTGTCGCGAGCGAGGACAAAGCCGCCTATGTCGCGGCCAAGCACGGTCTCGTGGGCCTGACCAAGGTGGCGGCGCTCGAAGCCGCTTCGAGCTTCGTCACCTGCAACGCGATCTGCCCGGGCTGGGTGCTGACGCCGCTCGTGGAGAAACAGATCGCCGACCGCGCCGCCGCCAACAAAACCTCGGTCGAGTACGAGCAGCGCGAGCTGTTGCGCGAAAAGCAAAAGCTCCTCGCCTTCACCACGCCGGAGCAGATCGGCGCCATGGTCGTGTTCCTGTGCGGCGAGGCCGCCTCGACCATGACCGGCGCGGCGTGGTCGGTGGATGGCGGCTGGGTGGCGCAATAACGCCCCGGGACCGGGAGGTTAGGCGCGGACCTTCACTAAACAGTTTCATTGACGCACAACCGGGGATGAGCGACTCTAGGCTTTGCAACGAGTCGGGGGTGACGGCGCCGTGTCCAAGTCGTGGCGTTTAGTGCTGTCGTGGCCGGTTCTGGGCAGCGCCTGGGTGGTGCTGTGCCTGGTCTATGTCCAGACGCAAGTCGGTTGGGGCACGCTGTCGGCGATGCTGCCGCACGAGCTGGCGCTCGCGGTGCTTGGCGTCACCATGCCGCTCGTCTTCATCTGGATCGTCACCAACTTTCAGCACCGCACCGACGAGCTGGCGATCGCCGAGGAGCGTCTCGTTCTCCAGCTTCAGGCATTGAATTCGCCGCAAGGCCCGTTCGACCGGGCGGCGCAAGAGGCGGGCGAGGCCTTGCGCCGGCGCGCGGCCGACCTCGCCGCGACCGCCGAGATCGTGGCGCAGCGGCTCGATCGTTCCGCCGCGTCCCTGGGCGGCCAAATGTCGGATTCCGTCAATATGGTGATCGACGCCACCGAGCGCGCGGAGGCCGCCCGCGGCCGTCTCGAAATGTCGACCGAGGAAATCGGCCGCCTGTCCGACGCGATCGCCACGCATGCCAGCGCGGTCGAGCGGGCGGCGGGCCGCGATCTCGCTTCCGCCGCCGAGCGTCTGGCGCTTCAAGTCTCGGTGGTCGAGGCGGTGATCGAGCGAGCCTTCGCCGCGAGCGGCGACCGCGTCACCGAACGCGCCACCGAGATCGAGGCGCGCCTCGTGGAAACCGTGCAGCGCACGGCCGAGCGTTCGATGGACGAGCTGGGCCGCGTCGGCGTGCGGCTGGCGCGCGAAAGCGGTGCCGCGGCCGAACGCGTGGCGGCGGAGATCGGCTCCTTCGAAGGCGTGGTGACGCGCACCCTCGGGCAGGTAAGCGATCGCATCGACCAGCAAGCGACCGCGCTCGAGCAGCAATTGTTCGGCGCCACCACCAAGTTCGAGGGCGCGGCGGTGCAGGTGAGCACCGCGGCGCGGCGCAGCGCGGAAAGCCTGAACGGGGCCTCCGACGCGCTTCTGGTCGGCTGGAAAAAAGCCGCGGTCCAGGCCGAGGTGCTCGCCAACACCTTCCGCGACTACACATCCGAAATCAATCGCCACACCGAACAGACCACGTCCCAGGCCGAGGCGTTGGGCGCGACCTTGCTGCGCCACACCCACGAGATGCGCACCGCTTCCGCCGAGGCCTTGACCCGGCTCGAGGAGACCGGTTCCGGCTTCGGGATTCAGAGCGAAAAGCTGACGTCGGCGGCGCGCGATGCCGCCGCCCGCATCGAAGAGGCGAGCGAATCGTTGCACGTCAATGCGCGCGACCTGTTGGCCTTGAGCGAGCAGTCGGCGGCGCGCGTCGAAGCTGTCGGCGAAAGCATGCGGCAGCGCGGCCAGGAACTGGGTCAGACGGTTCAGGGCAGCATTACCTCGATCCATCAGACCGTCGAAGTGTTTCGCCAAAGCGGCGAGGACATGCTCGGTTCCACCGACCGCATGGTCGGGCGCGTCGGCGACGCGGTCGGCGGCTTGCGTTACCAGACCGGCGAGCTGCAGGCGGGCCTCGATCAGTTGGTCGCGCGCACGCGGCATGCCGGCGATGGGCTCGACCAATATCTCGCCAAGCTTGCCGGGGTTTCGTCCGAGTCCACGACCCATTTCCTCGGCGTCGGCGAGACGCTCCGGCAGGAGATCGAGCGGGTCAAGACCGGCGCGGAACAAGCGGCGTCGCGGCTGGCGCAACTCCACCAGACCTTCGCCGACCAGCTGTCGCGGCTCGACACCGCGCGCGGCGACGTCGCCAGCCAGACCGCCGAGATGCGCGCGCTCTTGGAGCAGCAGGCCCAGGATTTGTTGCGCTCGTCCGAAACCACGATCGCGCGCTCGGCCGCGGTCGGCGAAACCTTCCGCGATCAGACCCTGCATCTGCGCGAGGCGGCGCGCGAGGCCAGCCAACAGGCCGAGGCGATCGGCACCGTGCTGCAGCGGCAATTGCGCGAATTGAACGGGGTCGCCGACACGCTTTCGGCGCTGACGAGCGCCATCAACGCGACCATTCAATCCGGCACCGCCGAGATCGGCCAGGCCACCGACCGCGCGGCCATCAGGGTCGATGAAGTCGGCGACGCCTTCGTCCAGCGCGCCCTCGCCGTGAGCGAGGCCAGCGAGCGCGCGACCCTGAGCCTCGAGGAAAGCGGCGACGCCTTGCGCCGCCATGCCATCGCCGCGGAAGAAGCCGCCGAGCGCACCGCGACGCGCCTGGGTGAGCGCGGCGCGCAGATGGCGGCGGCGGGCGCCACGCTCAACGACATCGGCCAACGCTTCCACGACCAGACCGACGCGCTCGCGGTCGCAGCCGACAGCGCTGCCTCGCGGCTGCAAGAGGCGAGCCGGCATTTCAGCGAGCGCGTCTCCTCGATCGCGGATGCCAGCGAGGCGATTTCGAAGCGCCTCCGGGATCTCGGCGATTCGGCGCAGCGCCAGGCCGACCTCCTCGCCCAGGCCGTCGATGCCACCACCCAAACCGGCGAGAAGGCCAATCAGTTGCTGTTGCGGCAGTTGCGCGAGCTCGCGACCTCGGCGCAAGACACCGCGCGCGAGATCAGCGCCACGCGCGCCGCCTTGAGCGAACAGGCCGGCGAACTGGACGGCGCCGCCGACAAGGCCATGCAGCGCGTCAACGACGTCGCCCAGACCTTGCGGCAACAGACTCAGGAAATGGTCGAGGCCGGCGACCGGGCGGGCGCCAAGGGCGACAATATCGCGCAATTGTTCGAGGTGCAGACCCAGGCGCTGGTCAAGGCCGCGGGCGAAGCCGTCAACGAGGCGCAGAAGCTGCGCGAGAGCGCGGCGGTCGTGCAGCAGGAAACCTTCCTCAAGGCGGCCACGTTCATCATCGAGGGCCTCAATTCCGCCGCCGTCGATTTACAGTCGGTGCTCGACCCGACCATTTCGGAAACGGTGTGGCGACGCTTCCATGCCGGCGATCGCGGCGCCTTCACCCGCCAGCTCCTGCAGCTTCAGGAACCGGGCTCGAGTTCGATCATCAAGAAGAAATTCGAGGACGACACGACGTTCCGTGAGCACGTCCTGCGCTATGTCGGCCAGTTCGAGACGCTATTGGAGCAGGCGAAGGAATGCGACCCCTTGGAAGTGCTGGGCGCGACCTTCGTCACCGCCGATGTCGGCAAACTCTATCTCGTGCTCTCGAACGCGGTCGGACGCGTCAAGCACTAAACAGATGACAGGTATCAGGTGTCAGAGGACAGAGGGTTTCCCTTCCGTCCTCTGATCCCTGTCATCTGCCATCCGATACTTAGGCCGCCTTTTGTTCGAGCACGTGCGGCGCGCTTGCGGTCGCGATCGCGATCTTGCGCGGCTTGGCGGCTTCCGGCACGTCGCGTTGCAGCTCGATATGCAGCAAGCCGTTATCGATGCTGGCGCCCACGACCTTGATATGGTCGGCGAGCTGGAAGTGACGTTCGAACGCGCGTCGCGCGATGCCGCGGTGCAGATAGGCGGCCTTGTCGTCCTCCTTCTTGGCCTTGCCGGTGACGACGAGGTCGCTCTCCTTGACCACGACATCGAGCTCGTCGGGGCCGAAGCCCGCGACCGGCATCGTAAGGCGATAGGCGTTCTCGCCGGTGGTCTCGATGTTGTAGGGCGGATAGGAAAGGCTGGTCGCGTCGGTGCGCGTGGCCGCGTCAGCCAATCGCATCAGCCGGTCGAAGCCGATGGTGGAACGGAACAACGGAGAGAAATCGAAATCGGGCATGACCACATCCTCCTGATGAGCAACATGGGGTTGCGTCGCGCCCGCGCGTCATGCCGGGCGGCGACCGACCGGACCCGCGAGGCGGCATCCGGCTGCATTGATACTTAGGAGGCGGGAGGCTCGATTCAAGGGCGCCGGCGCGAATGCCGGCGCGGGAAAGCAGCGCTATTTCTTGAGGCCGATGCCCTGGAAGCGCTTGTTGAACCGCGCCAGTTGGCCGCCGGAATCGTTCAGCCGCTGCTGGCCGCCGGTCCAGGCCGGATGCGATTTCGAATCGATGTCGAGTCTGAGCGTGTCGCCCGCCTTGCCGTAGGTCGAGCGCGTCTTGTAGCTCGTGCCGTCGGTCATCACGATCGTGATCTCGTGATAGTCCGGGTGAATCTTTTCCTTCATCGTCATGCTCCGCGAAAGCGCGCTTTATAGCGAAGTGCCCGCGTGGACGCAACCGCCGCACGTGTTTCCGTTCGACTTTGCCGCGAACATCGTTTAGAATTATGGCGTTCTGTCGGACAGGGGGTTCATCATCATGGCAAAAGCGAAGAAAGCAGCGAAGAAGAAACCGGCGGCGAAGAAAGTCGCGAAAAAGAAATAGCACTCCGGCGACATGCCGGAGCCGGATTGAAAGCCGCGGCCGCACATTGCGCCGCGGCTTTCGCCTTTTGGGGGGGGGCGTTTCAGCGCGCGGTCAGCTTCAGTTCGATGCGGCGGTTGTGGCTGAGGGCCTCGGGCGTGTCGCCCGGATCGACCGGCTGAAACTCGGCGAATCCCGCGGCCGACAAGCGATTGGCCGGTATCCCCTGCGCCATCAGGAATTTCACCACCGTGACCGCGCGCGCCGTCGATAGGTCCCAGTTCGAGACGAAGGGCGGT
>JAATGI010000027.1 GCA_015654725.1 Rhodospirillales bacterium | reverse complement strand
GGCGCGCCGCCGCCGCCGGGCTTCATGCAATGCCAGAAGAAGGCATGATTCCAGGCCTGGGAGGCATTGTTGAAGATCAGCCGGCTCGCCTTGGCGGGATCGCCGGCGGTGGCGCGGATCACGTCCTCAAGCGGCTGCTTCTCGAATTTGCTCGCGGGGATCAGCTCGTTGAGCGTTTTGACATAAGCCGCGTGATGCTTGCCGTGGTGGAATTCCAGCGTCTTGGCGGACATATGGGGCTCAAGCGCGTCTTTGGCATAGGGCAGGGCCGGGAGTTCAAAAGCCATGGCAACCTCGTCAGGGGACAGGGACCTGACGATAGAACGAGCCCCGCCGGCGATTGGTTGCGTCGCGGCAAAAAGAAAAGGGCGGGCCGAAGCCCGCCCCCGTCGCCGAATTGATCCTCGAATTAGTAGAAATGTACCGAGGTCATGCCATAGAGCATGGGAATCGACAGCATCGTGTTGACGCGGGAGGCGAGGCCGGCGATGCGCGCGGCCCTGGTGCGCTCCTCGGGTGTGACTTGGACGATGCCCATATTCTTTTTCTGATTTGGCCAGATGATGAACCAGACATTGGCCCACATGATGATGCCGAGCCACATGCCGATGCCGATCGCGGCCGCGTGTGAGTCGTGCTGCGGCAGCCCGATCGCGAGATAATCGTCCAGCCGTTTCAACAACCCCGCCTCGATCAGGCCGGTGACGATGGTCAGCATCGCGCCCCAGCGGAACCAGAACAGCGCCTCGGGCAGAATGTAGCGCGCGACGCCGGGCCGTAATTCCTGCGGAATTTTCGGCATGGTCGGCGTCTGGGTGAAATTGAAGTACCAGAGATGGCCGATCCACATGATGCCGGCGATGACATGAAGCCAGCGGAACGCGAAGGTCCACCAGGCATAGGAGACGATTTCAGTCCATTCCATGGCGTTTCCCCCTGCGGTTCAGGCCGCGATCGCGTGAATGACCAGCACCATTATCACCGTCAGGACAAAGCCCAAGACGATGGTCTGGCTCAGCGAGTCCAATGGGTTTTTCATCGTTCCCCCGTTCGTTGTTTGTGGCGTGAAGGTTGATCGCGCATCATAAACATAGCGACCCATGCCAGCAATCGCCGAAACCGCGCCCGCCGGCCATGACCTCGCCGAATTGCTGCGGCGGCACGACCACGACCGCTATCTGCTGGCCTTGTTCGCACCTGCGGAACGGCGCGACGCGGTCATGGCCCTCTACGCCTTCAATCGCGAAATCGCCAAGGTTCGCGAGAGCGTCAGCCAGCCGGTGCTGGGTCAGATCCGGCTGCAATGGTGGCGCGAAGGGCTCGAGTCCGCCGCCACCGATGCTGCGGTGCGAAAACACGAGGTGCTGACGCCGCTGGCCGCCGCGATTCGGCGGCATGGCCTGTCGCGGGAACATTTCGCCCGGCTGATCGAGGCGCGCGAACGCGATTTGGCCGACGAATCGCCCGCGACTCTCACGGCGCTCGAAGCTTATGCCGAGGAGAGCGCGGCGCCGCTGCAATTCCTGACCCTCGAGGCGCTCGGCGTGACGGCGCCGGACGCGACCGAGGCGGCGCGCCACGCGGCGATCGCCTATGCCCTGGCGGGGCTGTTGCGCGCCACGCCCCATCTGGCGCGAACGCGGCGCCACATCTTGCCCCAAACCCTGATCGACGAAACCGGTTTCGATCTCGAGACCCTGTTCGCCGGCAAGCCGTCGCCACAACTCGCGGCCATCGTCCGCCGTATCGCCGAACGCGCCGAATTTCATCTCGGCGCCGCGCGCGCCTTGCGGTCGCAGGTACCGCGCGCGGCATTGCCGGCGTTATTGCCGGCGGTGCTCGCCGCCGCCGATCTCAACCGCCTGCGCCGCGCGAACCACGATGTCTTTGCCGCCCTAGTGACGCGGCCCGATCCGCGGCGGAGCTGGCGGCTTACGCTGGCGGCGCTGACCGGTCGTTATTGAGTTACGCCGTCACCGTGACCTTGGCGCGGGCGCGCTCATCCTTGTGATGCTTCTCGACCGCCGCCGCCGCAGCCGCGCTGACCGTGAACATTTCGTGGGATTCGAATTCGTCCGCGAGCACCGGCGTCAGCGCCGCATCCATGTAATCGCGGGCGTTGGGATCGCGTTTGATGCGCCGGCGGACGCGCTTAAAGCGCCAGATCATCCCGGCCATGCGCACATGCTTCCTCATCTGATCGGCGATATAGCGCGGATAGAACAGGAGCGGGTTTTCCACCGCCAGGCCCGGCCGCCGGTCTCGGCGGTATTTGAGGCGGAAATAGCCGCCCTGGAGCGGGTGGACGCGCTCCAATTCGATGCAGCCCTGGAACCACAGTAGCAGGAACAGAACCTTGCCGGGGCTGATCCCGGTGGCGGTGGCGCGGCGCATCACGCGTTCGATATGGTCGGGCGAGTAATAGGCGCGCCACGCCTGCCAATAGGTCGCCTCCCACGCCTCGCGCGACATCGCGGCGTTGGTCGCGGTGACATGTTCGAGATCGTATTTGTTGAGATCGGGATCGAGCCAGGCGCCGGCCTTGAACAGTTTCTGATGATCCTCGGAGCCGGGCAGCGGCGTGAGCACGAAAAATTCCAACAGGTCGATCGGCAATTCGCGCTTGATGATTTCGATATCGCGCAACAGCGATTCCGGCGTGTCGGTGGGAAAGCCGAGGATGTAGCCGGCATAAGTGGTGGCGCCGGCCTTTTTCCAATCCAGCATCATCTGGCGATATTCGGTGATGCGGTTCTGCCGCTTCTTGGCCGCCATCAGCGCGTCGGGATTGATGCTTTCCAGCCCGATGAAAACGCGGTTGCAGCCGGCGCGCCCGGCCTTCTCGATGAAGCGCGGAATCCGGTGGCACAGCGTATCGACCTGGATGACGAATTTGATGTCGAGCTTCTCGACCTCGCGCAGCTGGATCAGCCGATCGAGGATCGGTTCCCAATCCTTGTTGCGCGCGAAATTATCGTCGGTGATGAAAAAGCGGTTGACGCCCTGCGCGACATTGGCTCGCACGATGCGCTCGATGTCGTCGGGCGAGCGGCGGCGCGAGACGCGGCCCTGAACATTGATGATGGTGCAAAAGGAGCATTGATAGGGGCAGCCGCGCCCGGCGTCGAAACCGGTCATTCGCCCGCTATAGCGCGCCACCTTGGTCTTCGGCAGAATCGGCAGCGGCACCGCGGCGATGTTCGGCAGGTCGTCCATGTAATTGTAAAGCGGCTTGAGCGCGCCGCGATACGCGTCGCGCAGCACTTCCTCGAGCCGGCCCTCGGCCTCGCCCGCGAACAGCGAAATGCCGAGATCCATCGCCGCCTGCAGCTCGGGCTGGATGCCCGGCAGCATGGCGAGCGTGCCCGAGACATGGAAGCCGCCGATCGCGACCTGAACCCCGAGCGCGCGAAGCTGGCGCCCGATATCCATGGCGCGCGGATATTGATTCGATTGCACGCCGACGAGACAGACCAGGCCGGGGGACTGGCCGATCAGCCGCGCGATGCGCTTGGGCCGGATGCGGGTGTTGGTCTCGTCATAGGCCGAAATCTCGATCGCGACATCGGCGCCGAGGACGCGGCGCTCGTCGCAATCCAGCGCGAGCCCGTTCAGAACCGCCAGCGTGTTGGACGGAATCGCCGAACGCCACCACTGGATGACGTAGCCGTCATCGTCGTAATGCGACGGTTTGACCAGAACCAGCGAGAAACGCTTCGACGGCATCGACCCCCGCACCCCCTTTGGCCCTATCGAAGTCGTTTACGAATCGCAGTATCGCACGGAAACCCAAGACCACAAGCCGGCGACCCGCGCGCGGCCGTTTCTCGCCTGTGTTAGCAAGAGAATTGCCGGCGAGCCGCTCCCCAATAGCCGTCAAATTCGGTTCGTTTGGTAATTTCGACGTTGCCTCACGCGGCCCGGCCGATTCCCCTTTTTGCTGCTAATGCAGCGAATTTGCAGCTAATTCTCCAAATGCGGGCATCGTATTACCCGTAAACAGTGTGCCGAAGCGGCTTCGTTCCGCGCCACAAATCATCTAACGCTAGATGCGTCAATTTCAAGGGCGAGAATTTTCAATTCAAAAAATTCTAGTCGCGACGTCGCTGGTGTGTCCCTCGACGGCTCGCCCGGACTTCGTCCGGGCTTCGCGCTCGGGATGAGGATGGTGGGGAACAGGTACATACCTTCGATACCGAAAACCCTCGCCTCATCCCGAGCGTGCGCCTTAGCGCACAGTCGAGGGACGCTCAGAACATCCCTCCCCCTCGATGGGGGAGGGTGCGAGAACCACCGGGCTTGACCCGGTGGGTCGAGCGGGTGGGGGTGATCGCTCCACCTGCACGAGGCATCACCCCCACCTGAAATCTCGCGCTGTCGCGCTCGATTTCCTCCTCCCCCGTCGAGGGGGAGGAAAATAAAATGATGTGAACCGCCAAGCTTGCCCCTGGCGAAAGCTGGAGACACCAAGAACGCCAAGTGGCGCTCTGCGCCATACCGGCGAACGCCGGTATCCACCGTGCCGCTGACGGGTGGACCCCGGCTTTCGCCGGGGTGGGGATCACATTTCTTGGCGCCTTCGCGCCTTGGCGTTTAATTTGTTTGGTGGATTTCGCTACGCTTTTCCACCCTACGCGGCGGTCAAGTGGGCTTGTTCAACGCCGTCCATGCGGCGAGGGAATCCATGTAGTCCCGCCATCGAACGATCTTGCGGTTCTCGATCGTGGCGATCGAGACGAGCCTGTTGTCATAGGACGCGCCGGTGGCGAGCACCTTTCCATGCACCTCGTATTCGAGGGTCACGACACGGCCGTCTTCGGAAGGATGCACGATCAGCGCGTCGCCGCGATCGAGCCGGATGTTGTTACCATAGCCGGCGTAGAGCGATATAAGGTTGGATCGGCCACGCGTTACCCGCGGCCAGCCCGGAAATTCATAGCGGAACTCAAATAGAACATCATCGGCAAGAGTGTCGAAATAGTGCTCGCCATCCACGAACCTCGCGAGTCCCTCCATCACCACCGCGAAGAACGGGTCCAGCGCGGCAAAATCCGTGTAATCACTTTTGGCCATCTCCTTCTCCTCATCCCGAGCATACGTGCGGCGCACTGTCGAGGGACGCACCGAACATCCCTCCCCCTCGATGGGGGAGGGAGGCGAGAAGCCGTTAGGCTTCGAGCGGGTGGGGGTGATCGTTGTCGCGGCAGAAATATCACCCCCACCCGAAATGCCTCGCCGATGCTCGGCATTCCACCCTCCCCCATCAAGGGGGAGGAAAAAGAAATTGAACCGCCAAGCCTGCCCCGGCGGAAGCCGGGGACACCAAGACGCCAAGTGGCGCTCTGCGCCATACCGGCGAACGCCGGTATCCACCGTGCCGCTGACGGGTGGACCCCGGCTTTCGCCGGGGTGGGGATCACATTTCTTGGCGCCTTCGCGCCTTGGCGTTTAATTCAGTTGGTTAGAATGGGCATTCTCCGCCTAAGCGCTAGCGATGGCGGAGCCAAATTTGCAGGGGATCGGTTTCTCGTTTCTTCTTGGGCAGGCTTGCCATGAATTCCAACATTTTCATGGTATCGCACCACGCCCAAATCCCCGAGACGCAGAGTAGAATATCGAAACCCAAAATCGGTGCATACCACCGCCAATGCCATTCGAAGCCAAGGAAACAGTGGCCAATAACAAGTGACAACAGTAGCCCGGTGAGCGAAGTCGCTGCGATGCTAAATGCGTTCCACCGTCGAAAGAGCCAACGGTGAATGCCAACATATTCTTTTTGCAATATCCCGTGATCGAATGCGACCCCAGCTGACAATTCTTGGCGTTGGAAATCCGCCGGAAGGCTCAAACCAAATCGGTTCCAAATGTCTCCCAACGTTTCCTTGGGTAGAGAGACTTCGTGAGTGCGGCTAATTCGCCAATTTACATCGACTAATCTACGTAAGCACCGCAGCATGCGACTGTCGACATTTTCGCTGTTCCGACTAATCAGGCTGGGCAATCTAAACAAACCTCGCAACACAAAATACGTGACCGTTCCGATGACATAGCCAGCCACGAATACGACTAAACTGCCAGCGGCCAGACCGGCAGCGACTTTTACCAAACCATTACCGAGTTCGTTGCCGTTCCAGTGCAACAAGTCGGTAACGAAGCAACGCGCCCGATCAGGATCATTGAACCAAGCGCCTAGCAGCAGCGACGCTACAAAGAGGACGGGCGACACCAAAAATCGTGTTCTGCGGCTCTCGTCCATTCCCCCAATGACTCCGGCGACGAAAACTTTCAATGCGGCGGTTAGAAAACTAAGCCCGTTTCAGCTTCTTCTTCTCAGCCACGCCGCTGCGGGCGAGATAGGCGCGGAGATATTGGCCGGTGTAGCTCGCCGGCGTGTCGGCGACGAGTTCGGGCGTGCCTTCGGCGACGACGCGGCCGCCTTTGTCGCCGCCTTCGGGGCCGAGATCGACGATCCAGTCCGCGGTCTTGATGACTTCGAGATTATGCTCGATCACCACCACCGTGTTGCCCTGGTCCACGAGCGCGTGAAGCACTTCGAGTAATTTCTTCACATCCTCGAAATGCAGGCCGGTGGTCGGCTCGTCGAGAATGTAGAGCGTCTTGCCGGTGGCACGGCGCGACAGTTCCTTCGCCAGCTTGACGCGCTGCGCCTCGCCGCCCGACAGCGTCGTCGCGGGCTGGCCGACATGGATATAGCCCAAGCCCACGCGTTGCAGCGTCGTCAGCTTGTCGCGCACCGAGGGGACCGCGCGGAAAAACTCGGCGCCCTGATCGACCGTCATGTCGAGCACGTCGGCGATGGATTTTTCCTTGAACATCACTTCGAGCGTTTCGCGGTTATAGCGCTTGCCGTGACAGACATCGCATTGGACATAAACATCGGGCAGGAAATGCATCTCGATCTTGATGACGCCGTCGCCCTGGCATGCTTCGCAGCGCCCGCCCTTGACGTTGAACGAGAAGCGCCCCGGCCCATAGCCGCGCGCCTTGGCCTCGGGCAGGCCGGCGAACCAGTCGCGGATCGGCGAGAACGCACCGGTATAGGTCGCGGGGTTGGAGCGCGGGGTGCGGCCGATCGGCGACTGGTCGATATCGACGATCTTGTCGAGATTCTCGTCGCCCTGGATCGAATCGTAAGGACCGGGATGCTCGCGCGCGCCGTTGAGCGAGCGCGCCAGCGCCTTGTACAGCGTGTCCACGATCAGGCTCGATTTGCCGCCGCCCGATACGCCGGTGACGCAAGTGAAGCTGCCGAGCGGGAAATCGACGGTGATGTTTTTCAGATTGTTGGCGCGCGCGCCATTGATGCGCAACCGCTGGCCGCGATGGCCCGCGCGCCGCGTCGCTGGCACCTCGATGCGGCGCCGCCCGGTCAGATATTGCCCGGTGATGCTGGCCGGGGTCTTCAACACCGCCTCCGGCAGGCCCGCCGCGATGACGTGGCCGCCATGAGCACCCGCGCCCGGCCCCATATCGATCAGGTAATCGGCGGCTCGGATCGCTTCTTCGTCATGCTCGACCACCAGCACGGTGTTGCCGAGATCGCGCAGCCGTTTCAGCGTCAGCAGCAGCCGATCGTTGTCGCGCTGATGGAGGCCGATCGACGGCTCGTCCAGCACATAGAGCACGCCGGTGAGGCCCGAGCCGATCTGCGAGGCGAGGCGGATGCGCTGGCTTTCGCCGCCGGAGAGCGTGCCGGAATTGCGCGCCAAGGTCAGATACTCCAGCCCGACATTTTCGAGAAAGCCGAGCCGCTCGTTGATCTCCTTCAGGATGCGGCGCGCGATGTCGTTCTGCTTGTCGCTGAGCTTGCCATCGAGCGCGCCGAACCAGCGCGCCGCCGCCGAGATCGAGAATTCCGAAACCTGGCTGATATCGAGCTTGTCGATCTTGACCGCGAGCGCCTCGGGCTTGAGCCGCTTGCCGTGGCAGGTCTCGCATTCGGCGGTGTTGTGATAGCGGCCCAGCTCCTCGCGCACCCAGGCGCTGTCGGTCTCGTCGTAACGGCGCTGCATGTTCGGGATCACGCCCTCGAACGGCTTGGTGGTGGTGTAGGCGCGCCGCCCGTCATCGTATTTCATCGCGATCGGCGTCTCGCCCGAGCCGAACAGGATGGTGTCGCGCACCGTCTCGGGCAGCTCGCGCCACGGCGTCGTGGTGCTTTGCTTGAAATGGCGCGCGATGCTGTCGAGCGTCTGCATGTAATATTGCGAGGTCGAATTGGCCCAAGGCGCCACCGCGCCCTCGCGCAAGCTCAAGCGCTCGTCCGCCACCACCAACTCGGGATCGAAGAATAATTTTGTGCCGAGCCCGTCGCAGGTCGGGCAGGCGCCGTAAGGATTGTTGAACGAAAACAGGCGCGGCTCGATCTCGGGAATGGTGAAGCCCGAGACCGGGCAGGCGAACTTGGCCGAGAACACGATCTCCTCGCCCTTGTCGGCGTTCTCGGCGATCGCGATGCCGTCGGCGAGCTTCAAGGCGGTCTCGAAGGAATCGGCGAGGCGCTGCGCCATGCCGGCGCGCACCACGACGCGATCCACCACCACGGCGATGTCGTGCTTGAGCTTTTTGTCGAGCGCTGGCGTCGCGTCGATCTCCATCAGCTTGCCGTCGATCTTGACGCGCTGAAAGCCGCGCTTTTGCAGATCGGCCAGCTCCTTGCGGTATTCGCCCTTGCGGCCGCGCACGATCGGCGCCAGCAGATAAAGCCGGGTGCCCTCCGGCAGCGCGAGCACGCGATCGACCATCTGCGACACCGTCTGGCTTTCGATCGGCAGGCCGGTCGCGGGCGAGTAGGGGATGCCGATGCGGGCATAAAGCAGCCGCATGTAATCGTAGATTTCGGTGACGGTGCCGACGGTCGAGCGCGGATTGCGCGAGGTGGTTTTCTGCTCGATCGAGATCGCCGGCGACAGGCCGTCGATCGAATCGACATCGGGCTTTTGCATCAATTCGAGGAACTGGCGCGCATAGGCCGACAGACTCTCGACATAGCGGCGCTGGCCCTCGGCATAGATGGTGTCGAAGGCGAGCGACGATTTGCCGGAGCCCGACAGGCCGGTGATGACCACCAGCGAATCACGCGGCATATCGACATCGATGTTCTTGAGATTATGTTCGCGCGCGCCGCGAACCTTGATTTCCTGCATGACCGGCCGTTCTCGGAAGAACCATTATATGGTCAGGTGTCTGTGGATAGGCTAGTCAAAACAAAATTCGAACCACCAAGACACCAAGTCTCATTTCCCTTGGTGTCTTTGTGCCTTGGTGGTTCAATCTTTCCATCAATGCCCAACGGTTGTGAGGCGGAAGGCACCACGCTTTTCCACCCTACGGACCAAAAAATAAACCCCCGGGGGAAACGCCATGGCCTCTTCATCCGCCGCGACCATCGCCGCGCGGCTCGACCGGCTGCCGCG
>JAATGI010000322.1 GCA_015654725.1 Rhodospirillales bacterium | reverse complement strand
TTGCCAAAATCATGAACGGTTGGAATATATTCCCTTTCCAGGAAATTCGTGCTATGGTACGGATGGTCAAACAACGACGGCCATTCGTCCCGAAACAAGGGCTCCGATGTATCGGCTCGTCGCCTTGTCAGCCATTGGCATAAGCATTCGGCAGCGAGCGGAGCCACGCGGCGTCCATCATGTCGGACAGCGACAATGCCACCTTTCCCCGCAGTAACCTCGATCCAGCCCAAAATCACTATCGCGTATCGATTTAGATTTCCGGCGCTGGCCGGTAGGCGTAAGGCGCGCGCCGCACATTCCGTATGGCCGAGGGGCGCCGGCAAAATCGTCCCTTCGGCCGTAACCCACAGAAATGTGTCGCCCTGGATAACCGCGTCGGAGGCAGGCATGGCGGCCAATACCGAGCGTAGCAAGCGCACCAATTCGTCGCGGTCGGTCTCGACTGCCTTCCCAAGTAGCTGTTCGTGAAATATAGCGCGCAGGAACGCGTAATCACCTCGATCAGCGAAATAAAGGGCGATCCGTTCCAGGTCTTCGGCACTCACACCGGTATTACCGCGCCACCATCTCGTGACGGAGCTTTCCGAGCGACCTATTGCACCCGCGAGCCGCTTTAGACGCAGATCGGTGTTTGGGTAGAGCCTGAGTCGGAGCGCTTCCACGAAGCGCTTGTGAAAGTCCGTCATCACAGCATTCCCCATGATGTGGCGTTCCGAGGCGTCAGATTTGACGAACGAGACGCCAGATTTGGATGAGGCTTCCGAGGCAATGTTACCAAACCGCGAACCGACTGCAAGAAAATGTCGGCTCGTCGGGGAGGGGGCAATGGCCGTGAGTTGGGCAAACAGCCTTAAGGCAAACGCTACGAGACTTGAGAATTTGGCGGCGTTTTATGGGGCACATGGGTTCTTCGTGGCAGCGACGTTAATCGGCGCAGCGGCACTGGAAGTTCGAGAGAATTTGGTGGCAAGACGTTCGCCGCCAGGGAAGGAAAAATCGTGATGCGCGAAGCAGCGACTCAACCCGACGGCTTCGGTTCTGATCTGGTCTCGTACCTTGATTCATTTGAGCCGCCGGAATTCGTCTCGCCGGAGCGGTTGCGAACGGCGGGGGCGGAAGTCATTCCGCCGCTTCTGGCTGCACTGTCGGAACGCGGTTTGTCCGCATTCATAACTCACGACCTAAATTATGTGGCGAGCGTATTCAAGAATAGCTACGGGAGCGCGCTGTTGGTGCCGGTGAACAATCCACAGTTCCATCCGAACGCGAATCGGGCCGATACGAATGTTTTGCTCTTGACGCGAAACTCAGACCTCGTTGGGTGCATTGCATCGCGTCTGATTTGGTGCGAGCGAACACTGGCAGAGGAAATGGAGAGCGGTCGCTTTTGGGTATCAAACCCCGCGACAATGTGGACACCGCAAGACCGATGCGTCGCCGAATTCCATGCCGCCCGAACGATCGGCTCATGTCCCGTCGTGTATTCTGGCTCGGTCTATCTTGACCCTAGCGTTCGTGGCGGCATGACGTTGGCCGCAATGTGTCGCCTCCATCTTCTATGGCTCCTGTGCCATTGGCGCTGGTCGTGGCTCGTCGGAGTCATGGAGAGCGGCCTGATTCATCACGCCTTCAATATTTACGGCGTCGATTTCATCGAGCAAGGATTATGGATCACCCGCGAAGACGATGATGAAATGCACCATTACCACCTCGCCCTCAACCGGCGAGAGGCTGCGATGGAGGCATGGCTTCGCCCTGAAATGGGTGATCTTGGTCGACCAATGGGGCGGCCGCCGAGGGCGATCCTGCCACGAGAAGCCGCTGAGCAAATCCGGCCGAACCGGCGGCGCGTTCCCGCGTAGGGAGTCAGTCCACTCACGGTGGCAGGCGCGGCTGCGCGGCTTCGGCTACCAGTTCGCGGTCCCGCTCGATCCCATGGCCGCGCCGGTCACGGCGCTGATGCTGGTGGGCTTCGCCAACGCGGTCAACATGGCCGACGGCATGAACGGACAGTTGCTGGGATCGGCCGCGATCTGGTGCGGTTTCATCGCCTACTATGTCGGCCTCGCGCCGGGATTGCCGTTCGTCGCGATGATGGGTTCGGCGGTGGTCGCGATGTTGTTCAATCTGCGCGGCCGGTTGTTCTGCGGCAGCGCCGGGGCCTATGGCATCGCGCTGTTCATCGGCTTGAGTTCCATCGCCGCCTATCGCCAGACCATCGGCGATCTTTCGGCCGACATGCCGGTGCTGTGGTTCTGGCTGCCGGTCCTGGATTGCTTGCGGCTGATGGCCAGCCGGATCCTTGCCGGCCGGTCGCCCTTGTCCGGCGATCGCAACCATTTCCATCATATTCTGATGGCGGCTGCGCCCGTGCGGTACGCGCTTCCGATCTATCTGGGCCTGCTGGCGGCGCCGGGCGTCGCGGCGATCTTGAACAAGAAATCGGGCGCCGTCGTGCTGGTGCTGGCGATTCTTTGCTACGCCGCGATTGTCGGGCTGAGCCAAGCGCGGCGCGCGCGAACCTCGATCACGACATAACGTCCGCTCCGCCGATCTTGTGTTTGGCGCCTCTATCCGTACCATGCGCGCAAAAGGCGGGGAGGGCCGGCGATGGCGCGTTACGACCTGACGGGAAAGACCGCGCTCGTTACCGGGGCCGGCTCGGGCATCGGCCTCGCCACCGCCGAGATGCTGGCGCGCGACGGCGCGACGGTGGCGATCAATTTTCTCGGCGGCGATGCGCGCGGCCCCGACGCGGTGACGCGGCTCGTGGCGCAAGGCCATCGCGCGATCGCGGCACCGGGCGATGTCAGCGTCGCGGGCGAGGCGGTCGCGATCGTGCGCGACGCGATCGACCGGCTCGGCCGGCTCGATCTTCTGGTCAACAACGCCGGCACGCCCGGGGTCCGCGCCACCA
>JAATGI010000473.1 GCA_015654725.1 Rhodospirillales bacterium | reverse complement strand
CCGAGCCGCCCTCGGGCCCCTCCGGAAGGCCGATGGTCAGCGTCGCAAGAATGGGGCGTTACTTAACCGCCAGATGGCCGCGTGTCTCGCGATGGAAATCGTCGAAGAATTCATAGTCGCCGGGTTTGAGCGGGCCGACCAGGACGGTGATCTCGCCGCCCGGCTTCACCACCTTCTCGCGATGGAGCGAGCTGCTCTCGAACTCCGACGCGGTGGTGCCCTCGTTGCGGACAACGAGTTTGAGCTTTTGTCCCGCCGGCGCCTCGACCTCTTGCGGCACGAATTGGTGATCCTTGATGGCGATGACGATGCCGGCATCGTCTGCCCAAGCCGGCGCGGCCACGGCCAACGCCACCAGCACCGCGCCTATCCGCCATGACACCATTCGCTTCTCCTCTAGGAAAATGCAATTGCGACTTATTCGCATCGCTATATGGGCCGGCTCGGGACGATAAATCAAGCGTCGATATGCGCCGCGGCAGGATGGCGCGGGAGGTTTGAAACTCTTTCCGTCGTCCTTGCGAAAGCGGGGACCCAGGGGCAGGCGACGTGTGCGACAATCTCGGACCCCCATATTCGCCGGGGTGACGGGTGGATATAACGATTTAGAAATCGAGAGGCCCCGATTATTTCGATGTCGTCACGCCCCTCATCGGACGCCTTATTCACGCCTCGACAGCGCCGCGCCCTCGCGGCATCGCTGCTCGCCTGGTACGATCGGCATCGCCGGGAGTTGCCGTGGCGCGCCAAGCCGGGCGAGACGCCCAATCCCTACTGTGTCTGGCTCAGCGAGATCATGTTGCAGCAAACCACCGTGGCCACCGTCGGGGGGCGGTTCGAGCGGTTCGTCACGCGCTGGCCCAATGTCGCGGCGTTGGCGGTGGCATCGCTCGACGAGGTGCTGCATGAATGGCAGGGGCTGGGCTATTACGCCCGGGCGCGCAATCTCCATGCCTGCGCCAAGGAAGTGGTGGCGCGCCACGGCGGTAGATTTCCCGCCGACGAGGCCGCGCTGCGCGCGCTTCCCGGCATCGGCGGTTACACCGCGGCGGCGATCGCGGCCCTGGCCTTCAACATTCCGGCGACGCCGCTCGATGGCAATATCGAACGCGTGATCGCGCGGTTGTTCGCGGTCGAGGCACCGCTGCCCACGTCCAAACCGCGCTTGCGCGAGCTCGCGGCGACGCTGACGCCGGGGAAACGGCCCTGCGATTATGCCCAGGCGGCGATGGATCTGGGCGCCATGCTCTGCTCTCCGCGCCGACCCAAATGCGTGCTGTGCCCCTGGCGCGAAGCGTGCCGCGCGCGCGCCTTGGGCCTTGCCGAGGTATTGCCGCGCAAACGCGCCAAGCCGGAAAAACCGCGCCGCTTCGGCGTCGTGTTCTGGGTGATGCGCCGCGACGGCACCGTGCTGCTGCGCCGCAGGCCAGAACAGGGCCTGCTCGGCGGCATGATGGAGTTTCCCTCGACACCATGGCGGGACATGCCCTGGACGGAATCGGCGGCGGCGCCGGAAGCGCCGCTTCGGGCGCGCTGGCGGGCCTTGGCGGGCACCGTCCGCCATGGCTTTACCCATTTCGATCTCGAGCTCGCCGTCTGGCTCGGGACCGGTCCGGCGCGGAGCAAGGCGGCCGGGGTTTGGGTCAGGCCGGCGGACTTTCCCAGCCTGGCTTTACCCACTCTGATGACGAAAGTCGCGAGCCTGGCAATTCGGGCGACAACCCGCTTGGAAACGGGCGCCGGAAAGCGCTACGATCGCCATCCAATGCCTCACCTGTCACCACATCAGGAGGAGCCATGACGCAGGAAGATCACATCGCATCCCTTCGGGCCCAACATCGCAGCCTGGAGGAAGCCATCGATCAAGAAACGCATCGTCCCTTGCCGAATCTCGACCTGGTCTCCGACCTCAAACGCCAAAAGCTCCGAATCAAAGATCAAATCGCGCAAATCGAACACGCGAACTAACCAGCCTTAAGCCTCGTTTCGGTTGTTTCTCAGCCAAGGAGTTTCCTTGGCATGGATCGCTCTTTGGCTCTTTAATCGCGGCAAAAGGGAGCGTTCCGATGTCCAGCCGCTATGACGACACGTATCGCCGCTCGCTCGCCGACCCTGACCGCTTCTGGGCCGAGGCCGCCGAGGCGATCCAATGGGACAAGCGCTGGGACTGCGTGCTCGATGCGTCGCGGTCGCCATTCTATCGCTGGTTCTCGGGCGGCCGCCTCAACACCTGTTACAACGCGCTCGATCGTCATGTTGCCGCCGGAAACGGCGACCGCGTCGCGCTGATCTACGATAGCCCAGTCACCAACACGATTCAGAAATTCACCTATGCGGAGCTTACCCGAGAGGTGGCGGCGCTGGCCGGCGCCTTGCGCGATCTCGGCATCGCGCGCGGCGACCGCGTCATCGTCTATATGCCGATGGTGCCGGAGGCGGCGACGGCGATGCTGGCTTGCGCGCGGATCGGCGCGATTCATTCCGTCGTGTTCGGCGGCTTCGCCCCTGCGGAACTTGCCTCGCGCATCGATGACGCCAAGCCCAAGGCGATCCTCTCGGCGTCTTGCGGCATCGAGGTGCAACGGATCATCCCCTATAAACCGTTGTTGGATCAGGCAATCGAATTGGCGGCGCATAAGCCGCAAGCCTGCTTGATCCTGCAACGGCCGATGCTGGCGGCGACGATGGTGGCCGGGCGGGACCGCGATTGGCGCGAAGCGGTCGCAAGCGCCACGCCCGCGGACTGCGTCATGGTCGAGGCCACTGATCCGCTCTATATCCTCTACACCTCCGGCACCACCGGCATGCCCAAGGGCATCGTGCGCGACCATGGCGGCCACGCCGTGGCACTCGCCTGGTCGATGAAATATTTCTACGGCATGGCGCCGGGCGAAACTTTCATGGCGGGCTCGGATGTCGGCTGGGTGGTCGGCCATTCCTATATCGT